>JAFATL010000401.1 GCA_019243975.1 Actinomycetota bacterium
TACAGCCAGGCGTACGTCGGCCCGACCGACCCCACCGACACCAGCACCGCCGTGACGTCGAGCTGGGACGGCGCGTGGGCCACGGCGCTGAAGAACGCTGGCAAGTCGGCGGACGTGCGCGCTTACGAGTTGGACAACGAGCCGAGCCTGTGGAACGACACGCACCGCGATGTTCACCCCGCCGCGCTTACGTACGACGAGCTCGTCTCGAAGGACCAAGCGGCCGCCGCGGCCATCAAGAACGCTGACCCGACCGCCCAGGTGCTCGGCCCGTCCGACTGGGGCTACTTGGCGCTGTTCGACGTTCCGCCCTATCTCGGGTTGGATCCGGCGAACTCAAGTCCCGACCGCGTCAGCAAGGGTGATCTGGCGGCGTACTTCCTCAAGCAGATGAAGGCGTACGCGGACGCCCATGGCGGCACGCGGATCCTCGACTACTTCGATAGCCACTACTACCCCGACTGGGCCAAGTACGACGCCAACGATCTGACTAACGCTGGCACGGCGCAGGACCAGGCCATGCGGCTAGAAGCGACGCGGACCTTCTGGGACACGAGCTACGTGTCGCCGTCCACCAATCCCAACTTCCCCTGCTGCACTACCGCCAACGAGAACGTGCATTTCATTCCCCGTATGCGGGACTACGTCAACAACAACTATCCCGGGACGAAGCTCGCCATCGGCGAGTACAACATGGGCGCCGACGCGACTCTCAACGGCGGTCTGGCCCAAGCCGACCTCTTGGGCATCTTCGGCCGTGAGAATCTCGACCTGGCCACGATCTGGGGAGCTGATGCCCAGGGATTCTCCTCGTGGCCGGTGGCGTTCGCGTTCCGCATGTATCGCAACTACGACGGAGCGGGGTCACGGTTCGGCGAGACGTCGGTGCAGTCGAGCAGCTCCGACCAGAGCCAGCTCTCCGTGTATGGCGCCACCCGCGCCAGCGATGGGGCGATGACGCTGATGATGGTTAACAAGACCGGAAACGATCTGACCAGTCAGCTCAACCTGTCGCACTTCGCGCCGCCCAGCTCGACGGCACGGGTGTTCCGGTACAGCAACGCCGACCTGACCAAGGTGGTCCAACAACCGGACATCGCCGTGTCGAGTAGCGGCTTCACCACGACGTACCCGGCCAACTCGGTCACCCTGGTGGAGCTCGGGACCAACACGTCGACGCCGACGACGGCACCGCCTACTCCCACCACCGCACCGCCCACGCCTACCACTGCGCCGCCGACGCCCACCACGGCACCTCCGACGCCCACAACCCAACCCCCGACCCCGACGACGCAGCCGCCGACCCCTACCACTGCGCCGCCGACGCCCACAACGCGCCCGCCGACCCCGACGACGCAGCCGCCCACCCCGACGACGGCCCTACCGCCTCCGACCACGCAGCCCTCGACGCCGACGACACAACCGCCGACGCCGACGACCGCTCCTCCGGTGGAGCCCCCGGTGGTCAGCACACATCTCACGACGGGTCCGGGGCCCGGCGGTGGGCCTGACGTACGCACCTTCACCGCGGCGGGCAGTCCCGCAGGCGGCTTCGCCGCTTTCCTGCCCGACTGGCACGGCGGCATCTCGGTCGCCCGTGGCCAGCTCGACCCGAGCACTGCCGACAAAGAGATCGTCGTGGGTGCCCTGGCGGGCGGCACGCCGTCCCTGCGGGTGTGGAACGGAGCGGGGACGCAGGTCCTATGGGATACCTTCGCCTACGCGCAGGGCTTCACAGGTGGCGTCAACGTTGCAGTCGGTGACGTCAATGGTGACGGCATCGCCGACATCATCACTGGCGCCGGCCCAGGCGGCGGTCCACACGTCGAAGTGTTCGACGGCAGAACACACGCACTGCTCCGGAGCTTCTTTGCCTTCCAGCCTGACTTCGTCGGTGGCGTCAACGTGGCCGCCGCCGATGTCAACGGCGATGGCAAGGCCGACATCATCGTGGGCTCGGAGACCGGCGACTCGGTCGTCAGCGTGTTCAGCGGCGCCGACAACTCGCTGCTCCAGAACTTCCGTGCCTACGACACAGGTTTCGGGGGTGGCGTGTTCGTTGCCGCCGGCGATGTCAACGGCGATGGCTTTGCCGACATCATCACCGGC
>JAFATL010000505.1 GCA_019243975.1 Actinomycetota bacterium
GATCTTCAGCGGCGTTCCGTCGACGGTATGGAACCTGGCGACGCGTCAGCGCATCCTCGCCTCGACCGAGGCCGCCGGCACGCTGCTCATCTCGCGCGACTCATCACGCCTGCGATTGTTCTTCGCCGGCGGCGTCGCCCACGTCGCCATCTCCGCGTGGTGGGGCCAGGTGCTCGCGCGCGTGCTCCCACGACGTCACACCGTCATCGCCGGCGCCGCGGCGGGCGCGGCCATCGCCGCCCTCGACCTCGGCATCATCGGCCGCCGCTACCCCGCCATCCGCGCGTTGCCGGCGGGCCCGCAAGTCCTCGACCACATCGCTTTCGGCGCCCTCGCCGGCGCAGTGCTCAGTCGACGCGGGCGGTGATGATCTTGCCGATCGACTCCGGCGCGACGGGTCCGACGGGCCAGGCGCGGGGCTGAAGTTCGAACATCCACACACTGCCGTCGTCGGTCATGCCGACCACGCGTAGATGCGCGTGCGTCGACACGGCGCGCCAGCATTCGTCGGGCATCACGCCTGGTTGCTGCAACGACGTGACCACGACGGCCACTCTGCGCAACAACGCCTCGTCGACGCTGCCCCAATCGGGCGCGGTCGCACACACCTCGACCGACGGCGTAGTGTCGAGGCCTGCGATCACCCCTCGCTCATGCGAGATTGGTAGACCGACAAGCAGGATGGGTATCGCGTCCAAGGTCGGGGAGCGTAGGTCGTCGCGCCGGATGGCCGGGCAGCCTTCATGAGAGAACGGAGTGTGCATGAACGCGAGGCGTGTACGGAACGGGCTGCTGGTAGCGGCCATGAGCGCGGCCGCGCTGTGGCTGACCACGTCCGCCCAGGGCGCCACGCCCGGGGTGAACTCGGCTCGGGCCCGCATCATCACCGGCGCCGGTCCCGGCGGCGGGCCCGACGTGCGCACGTTCAGCACCGACGGATCGCTGAAGAGTGAGTTCTTCGCCTACGACGCCGGGTTCCACGGTGGCGTGCGCGTCGCCACCGGCCACCTCAACTGCGACGGCTCCTCGCAGGTCATCACCGCCCCCGGCTCCGGCGGTGGCCCGAACGTCAAGGCCTTCAACCAGGACGGCACGCCCTACGTCGGCATCAACCGCACCGCGCCGACGAGTTTCTTCGCGTACGACGGCTCCATGACCAGCGGCGTGACCCTCGCCGTGGGCGACCTCGACGGCAACGGGTGCGACGAGATCATCACCGGCACCGGCGTCGGCGCCGCACCCGTGGTGCGCGTGTTCAACAACGACGGCAGCAACGCCCAACTCGACTTCACGGCCTACGACCCCAACTTCAAGGGGGGCGTGTGGGTGGCGACGGGTGACGTCGACGGCGACGGCAGGGACGAGATCATCACCGGCGCCGGCCCCGGCGGCGGGCCCCACGTGAAGGTGTGGAAGTACGGCAACGGCGCCATCACCCAGGTGGGTGGCGGGTTCTTCGCCTACGACCCCGGCTTCGTGGGCGGCGTCCGCGTCGCCACCGCCACCTTGGGCAACAACAACAACGCCGAGATCATCACGGCACCGGGATCGGGCGGCGGCCCCAACGTCAAGGGCTTCGACGTCAAGGTCAGCGGCACGGGCGCGTCGTTCAACTACACGTTCACGCCTGACCAGAGCTTCATGGCCTACGACGCAGGCTTCGCCGGGGGCGTGTTCGTCGGCGGCGACGGCAACCACACGAAGTCGGTGAACATCGGGCCGGCGACCAACACCAACGTCGACGCTCTCAACATGTACGCAACCGGTCCGGGCGCGGGCGGCGGGCCGCACATCAACGCCTACCGCGGGTCGGGCACCAACCCCACCAACGACTTCTTCGCCTACGACAAGGGCTTCGTGGGCGGCGTGATGGTCGCCATGGGTGACTTCGGCCCCGCGTCGACCACCACGACGACCCAGCCGCCGCGCAGCACGACGACGGGCGGGCCGACGTCGTCGACCGCCTCGACGTCGTCCACCGCGTCGACCGCCTCGACGTCGACGACCATGCACACCACCACGTCGGCGCCGGCCACGACCAGCACGACCTGTAACCCGCCGTCGAGCTGCTGACGCAGCCGGCGGAGCAGAATGCGCCGTGGACGAAGTCGAGGCCCGGCGCCGGTTCGCAACATCGACGGTCGCCAGATTGGCGACCGTCGACGCGTCCGGCCGACCGACGCTCGTGCCCATCTGCTTTGCCCTCGAGGGTGAGGTGATCTACTCAGCCGTCGACGACAAGCCCAAGACCACGACGCAACTGGCGCGCCTCGCCAACGTGCACGTCCGTCCCGACGTGGCCGTCCTTGCGGACCACTACGGGGAGGACTGGACCGCGCTGTGGTGGGTGCGGGCCCGGGGTCTCGGGCGCGAGCTCGACGACGAGGCTGAGCGGCAACGCGCCATCGAGCTGCTGCGGGCCAAGTACCCGCAGTACGCGCAGCACGCCCTCGACGGGCCGGTGTTGGCGATCGACGTCAGCGCGTGGCGCGGCTGGTCAGCCACTCCTCCCGCCTGAGCGGGATGCCACTGGTGCCGTCGTAGGCGCGGCGCACGCCGAGCACCTGATGGATGGCCGTGCGGCCGGCCTCGAAGTTGAGGGCCGAGGCGGCCATGTACAGCCGCCAGATGCGCGCCCGGCGCGGCCCCGCGAGGGCCTGGGCCTCGTCCCAGTTGGCCTCCAGGTTTCGCACCCATGCCCGCAGCGTGAG
>JAFATL010000562.1 GCA_019243975.1 Actinomycetota bacterium
CTGTCGTAGGCGTGCGCTAGCTTCGAACGCGTGTTCGTGCTCGGCATCGACCCGGGCGTGTCCCGGTGTGGCTATGGCTGCGTCACTGGCGACAGCCGGGGCATGCGCGCCGTGTCGGCCGGCGTCATCACCACGCCACCGGCCGACCCGCTGCCACAGCGCCTGGCCGCGCTCGTGGCCGAGTTGCGAGCGCTGGTCGCCGAGTTGCAGCCCGACGCGGTTTCGGTCGAGCGGGTCTTCTTCCAGACCAACGCCCGCACCGCCATGTCAGTTGGCCAGGCCAGCGGGCTCGCCTTGCTGGTGTCGGCCGAAGCGGGCGTGCCGGTGTGCCAGTACACGCCCAACGAGGTGAAGATGGCAGTCACGGGGTACGGCGCCGCGCCCAAGGCGCAGGTGCAGCAGATGGTGCAGTCGTTGCTGGGCCTGCCCGAACGACCGCGGCCGCCCGACACCGCCGACGCATTGGCTCTCGCCATCTGCCACCTCTCGTTGGCGCCTCGGCTGGCACGGGTCGCAGGAGCGCAGTCGTGATCGGGTCGCTGCGGGGCGTGCTGCTCGACCGTTCGCCCACGGGCGAGGTGCTGGTCGAGGTCGGTGGCGTCGGTTACCGCGCCACCGTGGCGCCCACGACGTTGGCAGCCATGGGCGACCTGGGCTCGCAGGTGTTCCTCCACATGCACACGCACGTGCGCGAAGACGCGCTGATCCTCTACGGCTTTGCCACCCTCGACGAGCGGCGCTGCTTCGAGGCCCTCATCGGCGCCCATGGCGTCGGCCCCGCCCTGGCCTTGGCGATCCTCTCGGTGCATTCGCCCAGCGCGCTGCGGCGGGCACTCCTGTCCGACGACGTCGACGCCCTCACGCTCGTGCCGGGCGTCGGCAAGAAGACCGCGGCGCGCTTGCTGGTCGAGCTCAAGTCGCGACTCGACGTGCCCGAGGTCGAGCTGGTGCCGGTCGGCGCGCTCGGTACGCCGGCCGAGGCGGCCCGCGCGGAGGTGCGCGCCGCATTGGCCGGCCTCGGCTACGCGCCCGACGAGATCCGCTCGGTGGTGATCGACCTGGGCGATGGTCCGGTCGAAGACATGCTGCGCAGCGCGCTCAAACAACTGGCGGTGGCCCGATGAGTAGGGAAGAGCTGCTGCTGCCGTCGGCCGATCCCGTCGAGCAGGCCGAGGAGCAGAGCATCCGGCCCCGGCGCCTGGCCGAGTTCGTGGGCCAGCCCCAGCTGCGCCAACACCTGGAGATCGTGTTGGAGGCGGCGCGGCGACGGGGACAGGCCGTCGACCACCTGCTGTTCGCGGGGCCGCCCGGCCTGGGCAAGACCAGCCTGGCCGGCATCGTCGCGGCCGAGATGGGTGTGGGCCTGCGCGTCACGTCCGGCCCCGCCCTCGTGCGGGCCGGCGACCTGGCCGCCATCCTCACCGACCTCAACGAAGGCGACGTCCTCTTCATCGACGAGATCCACCGGCTGGGCCGGGCGGTCGAGGAGATCCTCTATCCGGCGATGGAGGACTACCAGCTCGACCTCGTCATCGGGAAAGGCCCGGCGGCGCGGTCCCTGCGCCTCGACCTGCCCCGGTTCACGTTGGTCGGGGCCACCACGCGCACCGGCCTCATCACGGGGCCGCTGCGCGATCGTTTCGGTTTCGTGGCCCGCCTCGACCACTACCCGGTCGACGACCTCGTGCAGATCATCACCCGCGTGGCGAGCATCCTCGGTGTGCAGCTCGACTCCGAAGGCGCGTACGAGATCGCCAGTCGTTCGCGGGGCACGCCCCGTATCGCCAACCGTTTACTCAAGCGGGTGCGCGACTACGCCGAGGTGCGGGCCGATGGTGTCGTCACGCTCGACGCCGCGCGCGACGGCCTGTCGCTCTTCGGCGTCGACGAGCTCGGTCTCGACAAGGTCGACCGGGCCATCCTCGACGCCGTTTGCCGCCGCTTCGGCGGTGGCCCCGTCGGCCTCTCCACGCTCGCCGTCAGCGTGAGCGAAGAGACCGAAACCGTCGAAGACGTCTACGAGCCGTTCCTCTTGCAGGCAGGCCTGTTGCAGCGCACCCCGCGCGGCCGCATCGCCACGCCCGCCGCCTGGCGCCACCTCAACCTGGACGCGCCGCCCGACCCCAACCCGGGTCTGTTCAGCTGAGTCAGCTCAGAGCAGGCAGGGCGCGATGTTGAGCACCGGGATGTTGATGCACAACCCCGACAGCGCCGGCTGTGAACCGCCGGAC
>JAFATL010000041.1 GCA_019243975.1 Actinomycetota bacterium
GTACACGCCGATGGTCGTCTTGTGGCGCGCGTTCTGGCTCCAGTCGATGAGCACCTTCTTGGGTCGCAGCTCCTTGTTCTGCGACGTCACGACCATCTCGGGGTGCACGCGCTCCATCAGCTGGGCGATGGCGAGCGAGAAGTCGCGCGTCGCCTCGAACGTGGTCGGCGTGTTCACCGGCACGTACACCTGCATGCCCTTCGAGCCCGAGGTCTTGGGGAAGCCCTGCAGCCCGAGCTTGTCGAGCGCCTCGCGCAACCACAGGGCGACCGTGCAGCACTGCACGATGTTCGCCGGCGGTCCCGGGTCGAGGTCGAACACGACGAGCGTGGGCGACTCGACGTTCTCCTTCACCGCCAACCCGGGGTGGATCTCCAGCGACGCCATGTTGGCCGTCCACACCAGCGCGGCCGGTTCCTCGACGAGGCAGTAGCCGATGATGTCGCCTTTGCCGGGGCGGCCCCCGCCGGTGATCTCGACCGTCTGCATCCAGTCGGGCCGGTGCTTGGGGCAGTTCTTCTCGTAGAAGAACTGCGAGTCGACACCGTTGGGGTAGCGCTTGAGCGTGATCGGGCGGCCGGCCACGTGCGGCACCATGGCGTCGGCGATCTTGGCGTAGTACTCGATGACCTGGCCCTTGGTGAACCCGGTGGCCGGGTACATGACCTTGTCGAGGTTCGACAGCGTGAGCTGCCGTCCGCCGACCTCGACCGTGGTCAGGTGTTCAGCCCTTCTTCGACTTGGCCTCGGCCAGGCTGGCCTCGAGGGCGGCCATGAGGTCGACGACGGCGGCGGGCGCCTCGGTGACGGGCTGAGCCACGATCTCCTGGCCGGCCGCCTTCTGCTCGATGAGCTCCATGACCTGCTCGCGGTACTCGTCGTGGAACTTGTCGGGGTCGAACTTGGCCGCGAGCGACTCGATGAGCTGCTCGGCCATGGCGATCTCCTTGTCGGACAGCTCGACGTCGGCGCCGGGCAGGCCCTCGAGGTTCTGCACGTCGTTGACCTCGTCGCCGTAATAGAGCGTCGACAACACGAGCGCGCCTTCGAGAGGACGCAAGGCGGCGAGGTAACCCTTTGTCCGCAGCACCATGCGGGCGATCGCCACCTTGTTGCTGCGCCGCATCGCTTCCACCAACAGCGCGTAGGGCTTCTCGGCCCGCTTGTCGGGCACGAGGTAGTAGGCGTGCTCGAAGTAGAGCGGGTCGATCTGGTCGAGGTCGACGAACTCCTCGATGTCGATGGAGTGCGTGGCCTTGGGGTCGATCGACGACAGCTCGGCCGGGTCGATGATCACGTACTGGTTGGGCGCGATCTCGAAGCCCTTGACGATGTTCTCGTAGGCCACTTCTTCGCCGTCGAGCGAGCACACGCGCTTCTGGGAGATGCGGGCCCCGTCGGCGTCGTGCAGCTGGTTGAAGCGCACGTCCTTGGGCGAGACCGCGGTGGTGAGCTTCACCGGCACGTTGACCAGGCCGAAGCTGATCGAGCCCGACCAGATGGAACGGGGCGGCACTAGTGCTTCTCGTGCCAGTCGGCCACCAGCTGCGACCGCCAGTAGAGGGCGGACAGCAGCGAGATGGCGCCGGCGACGGTGCCGGCCACGTCGATCGGCGTCGACCGCACGGCAAAGCCGACGAGGATCAGCACGACGCCCAGGACGCCGAACACGATCGACAGCGTCAGCGCCGACGACCGCGGGGAAGCTTGTTGCGACATGACGCCAGTCTGCCACCGGCGAACGCGCTACTCCTCCGCCCCAACCCCGCCGCTTTAGCGCTTGAACTCGGCCATAGGACGAGTTCAAGCGCTAAAGCCGGCAGGAAAGGGGGGCTGGTCCGTGCACAAAATCACAAGCTTGTAATTGTCACACCCTCCTGATTACCTAGGGCCATGTCGGCGTCGCCCATGGGAACGACCCTCGAGGTGGCGGCCGGGCGCCTGGCCCACCTCCTCACGGCGGGGGGCGACGAGCTGGCCGACCCCACGTTCTCGCAGCTCGAGTTCGAGCGCGAGATCACCCTGCGCCCGCTGCTGCGCACCGCTCCCCCGGTCGACGTGTGGGCGGTCGACGGCGGCCAGGCCCTGATCGCCGACGCCCGCTGCCTGCAGGTTCTCGTCACCCGGGCCGCCCGGGTGCGCTTCGTCGGCGGCGCCTGTGTGCTCGAGGACGAGGGCGAGCTGCGGGCCCACCTGCTCGGCGGCAGCAGTGAGCGGGCCGCTGCCCTGACTGCCCTCGACCTCGACCTGCCCGCCGACACGTCCGTCGACGTCAACCTGCTGCGCGACCGGTGGGAGTGGGACGCCGCGTTGCGGTGCGTGCACGAGGCCGAGCCGGGCGCGTTCGTGCTG
>JAFATL010000182.1 GCA_019243975.1 Actinomycetota bacterium
CCGATGGCGTTGTCGCCCTGGCACAGGTGGGGCCCGGGGTCGACGACGTTGGGGATCGCGGTCGTCTTGTTGGGCTTGGAGAAGTCGATGGCCTCGGCCAGGTTGGACGCGGCCGCGTCACGCGGCGTCAGCGGCTTCAGCCCGAACCGCCACTCGACCATCTTGAGGATCGACGAGTGGTCGAACACCTGATGGTTGACGTGCCCCGCCTTGGCGAAGGGTGAGATCAGGTACGTCGGCACACGGAACCCGACCTGCGCGTGCTTCGGATCGTTGTCGGGCATCATCGGCGGCTTCACGTGGTCGAAGAACCCGCCCCACTCGTCGTAGGTGATGACGAGCACCGTCTTGTCCCAGGCCGGTCCGCTCATCACCGCATTGGCCACCTGCGCGATCAACGACTGGCCCCGCCGGATGTCGGCGTGGGGATGGTCGTCGTTGGAGCCACCCTGGTCCTCGCCCAGGAAGAACGGGTCGAGATAGGTGTACTGCGGCAGCGTGCCGCTGGCGGCCTGCACATAGAAGAGATCGAACGGCCGGGCGTACTGGATGTACTGCGGGCCGAACAGGCCGAGGAACGGCAGGTCGCTGAAGAAGTAGTTGGCCGACACGCCCGCGTCGGAGAGCCGGTTCCAAATTGTCGGCAGCGACGACTGGTCCATGGTGTTGCTGATGCGGTCGGTGGCGGCGGCGTGGGTGTAGAAGCGGTTGGGATACGTCGGCCCGAGGATCGAGCAGAACCACCGGTCGAACACGGTGAAGTGCTTGGCCAGGGCGCTGTTGGTCGGCACGTCGGCCTCGGTGTAGTAGCCGAGGGCGTAGTCGTCGTTGGCACCTCGCCGAAAGCCGTCGAGCCGACCGCCGTTGAACTGCACCCGCCCGCCGTTGTAGCTGTGGTCGGGGTCGTTGAAGCCGCAGCCGGACCAGTCGCGCAGGCGATGCGTGTCGTGCAGCCGGCCTGCGCCGTCGGCGTAGGACAGGCCGTCCTGGCGACCATCGGCGCCGGGGACCCAGCCGAGGAAGTGGTCGAACGAGCGGTTCTCCATGACGAGCACGACGATGTGCTCGATCCCGCTCTGGGCGGGGGAGGGGAGCGCGGCGGGACGGGTGGTGGCCGCCTGGGCGAGCGAGCGCGCCCCACCGGCCGCCAGCAGGGCGCCCGCCGCGCCGGCCCCCTGCAGGAAGCGACGGCGGGTGATACCGGATTTCGGCGCTTCGTAGTCGGGCACCTACCCCTCCTTCACGAACAGGTCGGCCATGGCGTGCTCCTTGCTCGACGCCGCGTTGTTGAGGTGCTCGCCGATGCGAAAGGCCGCTTCCACGGTTCGCAGTAGCGAGTGGTGCGAGTAGTAGGCGTCGGTGGCGTGACCCACGCGCGCCAGGGGCGAGAGCATGAGCAGGCCGATGCGCCCGCCGCCGTCGTAGCCGTTGCGGGAGTAGCCGGTAGCACAGCAGCCCGAGGTGTCGGAGTTGCTCGCCTCGTCGAAGGTGATGAACAGCGCCCCTCGGTCCTTGTACGCGGTGGAGTTGAAGATGAGGGGCAGGTTGGCCTTGAGCCAGGCGTCAGCCGACACCAGGCCGCCGGGCCGGCCGTCGGCGCACGGCGCGTCGTGGCCGTCGTCGCAGGTGTCGGGGACGATGAGGTTGTACTCGGGCACCGCGTCGCCGCCTTGGGCGAGGAGGGGCGGCAGCTGGTTATAGGGACGGACGTGGGCGGCGCACCGGTTCGGCCGCTCGACGATCGTCGGGTAGTACACGAACGGGTCGTGTCGGGTGGCGTAGCCGGTCTGGTACGGGTCGTTGGGATCGGTGAGGGCAGGGTGCTGGCACGGCCGGCTCATGCCGCCCATCCAGCCCGCCCAACTGCGGCCGGCGTCGTCGAACTGGTCGCCGATGTTGCGGCCCCCGTCGGCGCGCGCCTTCTCGGTGAGGTAGCAGGCCGCCCAGTTCATGCAGTCGGAGGTGAAGGCGGGCGTGGGCATCTGGCCGCTCGTCATCGCCATGTAGTTGGTGGCGCTGAGGTGGCTCACGCCGAAGTAATTGGTGGCGAACGCACCGTGGGCAACGAGGCTGTTGAGGTATTTGGCCGGGCTCTTGGGCCCCCACGCCACGTCGAAGTCCTCGTTCTCGAGGACCACGACGAACACGTGCTTGAGGGTCGGCACGCCCTCGGCGGTGGCGCCCGCGTGCACGCCGGCGGTCGACGCGGTGACCGCGACTCCCGCCAGCAGGGCCGCCACGCAGAGCAGGCGCGCCAGCACCGTCCGGTTTCTGGGCATGGTGCGTAACTTCGCAGGCAGCGGCAAGGAATCCTGCCCGCAGGCGTAAGGCTTGGGCGTCTCGTCCGTTTCCGGTCACGAAGGGTTCACGTGCAGGTCACGGGCCTGCCCCCTGAGTGCGACAACGAGCTCCAACCCAGCAGTCACGGCCCCCTTCGTCGAGGGGGCCGTGGCATCTCTGGCGGCGGGGAGCTGGTCCGAACGGCCCATGTAGCGGATGGTCATTCGAGCCGACATCTCAGACGTGCGTCGCTTGCTCGGTCGGTCGAGGACCGACGAAACGCTGTACTGGTGGCACTGCCGCTGCGGCTACGCCAACGTGCGCCACGATCCGTGCTTCGGGTGCCACTGTCGGGCGCCGCGGGCGGTCCGCCGCAACACCCGCCTGGCGCGCGGCTAGCCGGTGCCCTTGGGGGCGGAGCTGCTGCCGTGGGCCTGGCCGGGAGACGTGAGCCATGCCCAGGCCTCGGCCAGATTCGACAGCTGAGCCGACGTGGCGCCCTGGGAGCGCTCCCTGATGGCCTCGAAGAGGGCCAATCGGGTTTCGTAGCTGACTTTGTTCAGGGCCTCCGCCTGTTGCGCGTCCATAGGGGCTAATGGTGGCCCAAGGCCGACCAGGTGCTCAAACCGCTCGTGTCGGCCCCAGGCCGCTCAGGTGCTCAGCCGGCGCGCCGCCGACCTCGCACCGCCCGCAGCGCCTTGTCGGCCAGGCCAGCGGCGGGGGCCACGGCCAGGTTGCCGGGGGGCTCGTCTGGCGACCGCGGATGGGGCCGGGTCGGCGCGATCTTCTTCGCCTGCTCGAGCTGTTCACCGAGCTCCTGCAGGCGCTTGCGGCCGAGGGCCTGGCGCACGGTGGGGAAGAGCTCTTCCTCTTCTTCGGTCATGTGGTGCTTGACGCTCTCGATCAACACGGTGACCTTGGCGTCGAAGCGCTCGTGGCCAGGGTCCATGCCATCCAGCTCGGAGAGGAGCCACTTGGCGACGTGGTGCTCCTCCAACGACTCCAGCACCTCGTCGTCGGCGTCCTCCACTTCCTTGCGGATGGCGGGGTAGAACACCGTCTCTTCGATGGAGGCGTGGATCGACAGCTCCTCGATGATCTTGTCGACCAGTTCCCGCTTCGACTTCTCCGCCCGGTCACCGAGTTTGCCGAACTGGGTGAACAGGCCCCTCACCGTCTTGTGGTCAGCGCGCAGCAGCGTGATTGCATCCATGCCTCGGTCCTTTCCCTGCCCTCTGACCGATAATCACGCCGCCCGTAGACTCCTGGGCGTGGAGGAGCCGAACGAGGGGAAAACGCAGGGTGAAGACCGACTGCTGACGGTGCCCAATCTGCTCTCGGTGGGGCGCCTCCTGTGCGTGCCCCTCTTCCTCTACCTCCTGTTCGGCCGCGACAATCGCGCCGGGGCGGCCTGGCTCCTGGCCGGTTTGGGCGCCACTGACTGGGTTGACGGCTACGTGGCCCGCCATTTCAACCAGGTGTCGACCTTGGGCAAGATCCTCGACCCGCTGGCCGACCGCATCCTGCTCGGGGTGGGCGTCATCGCATTGCTGATCGACGGGTCGGTGCCGACGTGGGTCGGGGTGGCCGCCTTGGCGCGCGAGGTCGTCGTGGCCATCGCCGCCTTGGTGCTGGCCTCGCTCGGAGCGCGCCGCATCGATGTGACCTGGGTCGGCAAAGCGGGAACGTTCGGCCTGATGTTTGCCTTTCCCATGTTCCTGGCGTCGCACTCCACGCTGTCGGTGCGCAACGAGTTCGGCGTGGCGGCGTGGCTGTGCGCCATCCCCGGTCTGATCCTCAGCTACTACGCGGCGGCAACGTATGTCCCCATCGCTAAGCGTGCGCTCGAAGAGGGTCGGGTAGGGTCGGAACGATGAAAGCCGTCATCATGGCGGGCGGCGAGGGCACTCGGCTGCGGCCGCTCACCTCGAATCAGCCGAAGCCCATGATGCCGTTGGCCAACCGGCCGATGATGGAGCACATCGTGCGCTTGCTGCGCGATCACGGCTTCGAAGACATCGTCGTCACCGT
>JAFATL010000596.1 GCA_019243975.1 Actinomycetota bacterium
TCGACGTACTCGCGGACCGCGTGCATTTCACCAGCGCGGGCACCCAGGAGCTGGGACAGCGCTTCGCAGATGCCTATGTCAAGCTGATCGGTCGCGGCGCGTAGTCACTCGCGGAACGCCACGGCGTCGAGCTGGAGCAGGCGACCCGACGACGCATCCATGAATACGGGCGCAATCGCCACGAGGTTGAATCCCCGGGCTGCGAGCTCGGAAAGCATTTCCGGGAACAGCTGCTCACCTTCGTAGAGCTCGACGAGCGAGGCTTCGAACTGGATACCCGTGACGCGATCGAGCGAGGCGGCTGCGCCGGCAAGCACCTGTCGCCCGAAACCCTGCACATCGAGCTTGAGGAATGGACGTGCCCCTGGCGGGACGACCTCGTCGAATACGTCGTCGATCCGCCGCACTTCGACAGTCTGGGTACCGACATACGCCGAGGTCGGCGCGTTCTCGCGGTGCACTGCCTGCATCGGCAGCAGCGAGCTGCTCTGGGAATTGCCACTCACGTTGATGACAGCCTCGCCTGGCGCATCCCCGAGGGCCAGATTGAAGGTCAGCCAGTCGTTGTCACCCGCGGCGCGCCGTTGCAGCTCTCCATACGCGTCGCGGAGCGGCTCAAAGGATGCGATCCGCCCCCCGAACCCGTCGGCGCGCAGCTCGGCCCCGTACTGCCCGGTGTTCGCGCCCACGTCGAACACGACGTCGATACGCTGCGCACTAAAGAGCACCGAGCGCTGCGCCCGGAACGAGACCTCAGGTGCGTACCGGACGATATCGAAACCCGTCCGCCGGAACAGACGGCGCGCTCGGCCTCCCCAGCTCGAGTCGGACACCCCCATCCGCTCAGGGCACCAGGAGCAAGTCGGTGTGGATAGGGCCAAGGTCGACCGCGAGTTCGTGCAGCGAGTCGGCATCGGTCAACGGTTTCGCCCCCTTGCGCACGTCGATGATCGTCGAGAACCGGTCCTCGAGCAGCGCGACGACGGTGTCGAACGTTCCGTTGGCGCGGAGCCCTGCCGGCCAGAATTCCATGGCTACCGGGACGCCGGCATCGAGCGTGTCCTTGGCGCCCGCGAGCACATGGCCCTCGAAGCCCTGGGTGTCGATCCAGATCAGGCCGACGTCGGCAGGCACGATCTCACATCGACCAAGGGCGGCATCGAGGGTGAGTGCTTCGACCTCGATGGATTTCGATCGCGCTTCCGCGGGGGGTGCGCTGTCAACACGCACGCGGTGGTCGCCGGAGTTTACGGAGGAACGCTCGAGGACCACGGTGCCTTGGGCGTCCGAGATGGCAACCGGTAGCACACGTACAGCATCGGTGAGCTCGTTGAGGGCGAGGTTGCTGCGGAGCGTTGCCAGGTTCGTGGGATCGGGCTCTATGGCGATGCCCTGCCGAGCGCCGAAGTGCAGGAGAGCGGGGACGACGGTGGTACCGATGTTGGCGCCGACATCGACAAAGACGCGATCAGCCAGCGGTCGAGGACGCCCCACCACGCTCCCGAGCAGGTCGAGCGTGTGGGCCATCACGTCCTCTTCGAAGTGCCCGAATTGGTAGAGCGCCTGACCCAACACGCGGTCGTCGGTACGAGTCACATACATCAGGCCATCGCGCTCGACGCCCACCAGCGGCGTCGCCCTTCTGAGCAGCTCGAACGCGTATCGGCGCACCGTCTCGCGCCGCCGGCCCCGCCAGTTGAAGGCGACCGACGCGACGTCGGCTGCCCGCCACTTGAGCCGTTCGCTGCGGCGCTCCGGTCCCCATCGGATCGCGTCCTGTTTCTTGGCGCTCACCCTTCGTGACAGTACACGTAAGGTGAGGTCGTGCCCGAACGCGCTGGCGACGCCGCGGACGCAATCGAACTGCGTGGCCTCGGTAAAGTCCGCAACGCCGTTCGGCGCCGGATCGTGGAGCCCGACTTCCGCCGCTTCTCGACGATGTTGAAGCTGATTGAAAGTCGCGCTCCCCGAGTCCTGTTCTGGCACGACTCTGTCTGGATATACAAGGCACGTGAAGACAATGACCAGCCGGCGGTGGTCGACCTCGTCGGCGCCGAGCTCGGCACCCTCCCGATCGGGGCGGGAGGCTGGCACACAGGGGTGTTCAGTTCGCTGGCAGCCGCGCTGCGCTCCGTCCCGCATCGGCCGCAGGTCGTTGCGTTCCCGGTGACACTGCCGCGGTCGACGTCGGTGCAGTGGTTTGGCCGGCCCGATCTACAGTTCGACGAACTCATCGACCTGGCGACGGTATGGGCCGAGCGACCCCGGCCGGTTCGATGGTTGCGACGCCGAACGTATCCGGCGCCGGCAGCATGGGAGAACTACGCGGATATGGCCGCGCCATCGGAATTCAGCGACCTGTCGACCGTCCGACAGTTCCTCGCCGTGACTGAATCCCGACCCGAGGGTACCGAGGAGAAGCAGCAGCGACGCAGAGAGATGTTCGCATTCCAGTTCGGCCATCCGGTGGACGTCGATCATCCACGAATACAGCAGCTCGCCGACGCGGCAGCGTGCCTCGAGCAACTCGGATGCAAGCCGTTGCTGTGGGTAACGCCCATGAACCTGCTGGCCGGCGTGGAGCTGCTCGGGCCATCGTTCGCCGAGCACGTACGGGCCCACATCAGCGCCGCCCGGGCGGCGCTGAGGCGTCGTGGCGTGGCCGCCGAGTTGCACGACTTCCACGATCGATTCGATCCTGACCTCTTCCTCCACCACTACCACTCCGCCGAGCATTTAAGGGCGCCAGGTCACCGCCAAGTCGCCGAGTGGGTGGTGGCCCTCGCGCGTCAGGCCCTCGCCGACCGCTCTTGAGGTGGCCACCTCCATGACCACGCGGATGAGGCGTCGAGTCGCCGCTATCGTGCCGCCCGACCGACGGCAACGGCTGCGCAACATCCGCGACCGCGTGGTCAATCCCGAGATCGCCGGGTACCTGAGGCTCCTTCGCGCCGCCGACGGTCCACCACCCCTCGACGTCGTCGTTTTAGGTGACTCCTCATGGATCTGGACGGCGCGCCAAGACCTGGACCACCGCGATCTCTCGGCCATGTTCGACGCCCAGCTTCCGCCCGCGGTGACACGCCACCACATTCGTGGGGGTGGCTACCACCCGGGCCTCCACGCCGTATACCTGCAAGCTCTCGTCGATAGCGGGCGGCCACTTCCACCGGTTGTGGTGGGACCCGTCAACGTGCGCACGTTCGGACCGCAGTGGACGTACCACCCCGACTACCGGTTCGACACCGCCCTGGCACGAATCCGGCGGGCCGCACGCTCGAGGCACCCAAGGCTGGTTTGGACCCCCGTGGCGCCCCCGCCACGCAGCGATTTGACCACGACGGGCGCCATCCTTCACCGCTCGATGTTCGGCCCGACACGGACGCTCGCCGAGTACAGGCGGCTCGTCGGCAACACGGCGCGTGACCAAGAGACGAAAGCGACTGGGGCTGCCTACACCGAGCGGAAGCGCATGATCTTCGAGTACCACTACGGGGCCGCGGCAGACCGCACGAGCGAGCGTCTTGCGCAGCTCGGCGCGCTCGGCCGCGTCGTGCGCGACGCAGGCAGCGTGCTCGTCGCGTACTCCAGCCCGATCAACATCGAGGGTGGGGTCGAGCTCCTCGGCCCCACGTTCCGGTCGCACATCCTCGGCCAGGTCGCGATGGCGCGCGAAGCGCTGGAGCAGACCTGTGGCAACGCAATTCGCTGGATCGACGCGGTCGATGCCCTTCCTGCCTCAGCATTCTTCCATCGCTACGAGGCCTCGGAGCACCTCGCCGAGGAAGGCCGCCGGTGGCTGTCGGACAAGCTGGCGGCCGCGGCCTTCTCGGCTCTCGCCAAATCCCGCCGGTGAGAGCACAGCTCAGCGACTGCGCCCGGCCAACGCGACTTTCTTGATTGCTCGGCGCACCCGCAGCGACGGCACGAGCCTTCGGAACAACGACACCGCCAGACCAAACTTCCGGAGCAGGATCCGCTCGAACACGCCGTCAACCAGCGGGTTGCGCGCTACCTCCGGCGGGTGGCGTAGCGGGAACGGGAGCTCACCTGACGGCACACCCGACAGATCCGAGTCCCCGGCCTGCACCGTCTGCGTGGCGTCGTCGCGGAACCCAAGATTCGTGATGAGGTTGACCGCCGGCA
>JAFATL010000233.1 GCA_019243975.1 Actinomycetota bacterium
CCCAGGTAGTGCCACGGCGTGAGGTCGTGGCCGCCCCACGGCGAGTACCAGTTGGTCCAGCTCAGCCACGCCCACCCGCCCGGCGTCAGCACGCGCGCCACCTCGTCGAGCACCGATGCCGGTGACGGCGTGTGCTCGAGCATGTTCGAGCACATGACTGCGTCGAACGCGGCGTCGGGCACGGGCAAGCGCTCGGCGTCGGCGATGACCGGCGCGCCCGGTGGCCCGCCGGGCAGGTGGAGCTCGTCGACGTCGAGGTCGATCGGCACCACCCGCGCGCCGGCGGCGCGCAGTGCCCGCGTGTAGTGCCCGGGCCCGCACCCGAGGTCGAGCACGCGCAACCCGTCGACCGGGCCGGGAAGGTGCGCCACCGTGTCGGTCGCAAGCCGCTCGTAGAACGCAATCGGGTCGCTGCGCTCACCGAGGAACAAACGGGCGAGTTCGACTCTGTCCTTGGCAACTGCCCTCCACCGGCCGATCGAAGCGGCATGCGGGCTCACTTCCATGCCCAGCCCTCCTCCTCCATCGGCGCGGCCGGGACGGCCACTGTCCCTTCTGATCGGCGTCGCGGCGTCCGACCGAAGCGCCTGGCCTTCCTGGCCTGGCGGGACCTGGCCCACCCCCAGGCCGGCGGCAGCGAGATCCTCATCGACCGGCTGGCCACCGGGGCGGCGGCGCGCGGCCACGACGTGACCCTGCTGTGCGGCGGGCCGGTGGAGGACCGCCCCTACCGGGTCGTCGACATCGGCGGCACGTACTCGCAGTACCTCCGGGCGCCCGTGTCGTATTTGCGACACGCGCGCGATGCCGACCTGGTCATCGACGTCGAGAACGGCATTCCGTACTTCTCGCCCCTGTGGCGCCGTGGGCCAGTGGTGTGCCTCGTGCACCACGTGCACCGCGATCAGTGGCGCATGCGGTTCAACCGCGGCGTGGCGGCCGCCGGCTGGTGGATGGAGCGGGCGGCCATGCCCCGCCTGTACGACTCGTTCCTCGCTGTCTCTCCGTCGACGGCCATCGGCCTGCAGGAGATCGGCGTGCCCGCGCAGCGCATCCGCGTCCTGCCGGAAGGTGTCGACATGCCCGATCGGCCCGCCGAGCCGGCCGGAGACCCGCGATTCCTGGTGCTCGGGCGCTTGGTGCCGCACAAGCGGGTCGACCTCGTGTTGCGGGCGTGGGAGCGAGTCCGGCCGCGGGTCGGCGGCACCCTCGTGATCATCGGCGACGGCCCCGAGCGAGAGAACCTCGAGGCTCAGGCCGGTCCGGGCGTCGAGTTTCTCGGGATGGTGTCCGAGGCCCAGAAGGAACACGAACTGCGCCAGGCGTGGCTCCTCGTGCACGCCGCGACCCACGAGGGTTGGGGTCTCGTACTGATGGAAGCGGCGGCGGCCGGGGTCCCTGCGCTGGCAATGGACGCACCCGGGGTGCGCGACGCGGTCATGCACGGGCGCACCGGCGTTTTGACCGAGACCGAGGACGAGCTCGTCCGGCATTGGATCGAACTCGCCTTCCACCGCGAGCGCCGCACCCTGCTCGGCCACGACGCCAGGGTGCGGGCCGCCCGCTACACCTGGACCGCGTCGGTCGACGTGTTCCTCGACCTGGTGGGCGAACTCACACACACCCGACGCCAGTAGACAAAGTCGCGCTACACCCGTAGCGGGCGCGTGCCGAGACCTGGTGCTTATGCACGAGGCCGCCCACACGATCATCTTGCAGACGCACGTTGCCGCGCCCGCGATCGCAGGTGCGAAGAGCGTGAGTTACCAGACCTGGCTCATCACCATGCTGCTCCCCATGTGGGTCGGCGTACGGCTGATGTCACGCACCTGGGCCATGGCGCTCGGCCTCGGTGACCGTCACCGCCGGGCCCGCCAGCCGGCGGACGACATCGTCGAGTAGCCGGTCCGCATCATCGGCCGACAGGTGCAGGCTGCGCAGCGAGATCGTCGATTGCGCACCGGCCACTCCCGCCAGACCGAACGCCACCGCTGACCGCCCCCGGGCGACCGGATAGAACGCCACGCTGCTCACGCCCGGCAGCGCGTGCCGACCCAGGTTCGACACGAGCAGCGAATCCGACAGGCGGCGCGCCAGGGGCGCCGCCCACGACGGGATCATCGGCGCTCGTCCGAACTCGATCGGCTCCTTGCCCTCGGCCAGAGCGCGGGTGACGGCGGCGGCGACGTCTTCCCCGACCCGCAGGTCGATGCGGCGGTAGCTGGCGACGTTGCCGATGCCCGGTGGCCCGCCGACGGCGACGCTGAGGCCGACGCGTTGCCAGCGCGACTGGCGCGCGCGGTTGTGGGCGGCCACCGCCGCTACGCACGCCGCCGCGACGCGACTGGTGACGGCCGCGCCGCCGATGGTGAGGCGCCGGGCCCTGAGGACCTCGCCCGCGCCGCCGGCCGACGGTGCCACGCGATGAGCCGGCCGGGTCAGTTCGGCGACGCGCGACCACATGGGCACACCCCGGCCGCCCCCGCGGGCGTGCGGTTCGGCTGACTGGTTGGGCAGGCGATCAGCGATGACCGCCGTTGCCAGGGCGAGCAGGCCGAGGCCGTCGAAGGCGGCGTGATG
Organism: Actinomycetota bacterium; assembly: GCA_019243975.1. Taxonomy (GTDB): domain Bacteria; phylum Actinomycetota; class Acidimicrobiia; order Acidimicrobiales; family JAFATL01; genus JAFATL01. The sequence continues at coordinate 2,581 of JAFATL010000233.1, forward strand.
GCCGACGAATGCAACGCGCATTCTGTCGTCGGCCATGGCGACGCGAAGCGGTGGGTCGGCGTGCAGCCAGAACGGCCGCAGCAGCTCCGGTCGCAACAACACGGGGCCGTGACCGACCTCGACCGGCGGCGGGTCGCCGCTCTCCCACCCGCGTTCGGTGAGCCGGGCGCCCATCATCGGCACAGCCCGATGCGCATCCACGATCCGGCTGCCGATGTCGACCGGTTGCGACAGGGTCAGCTCGAGTGCGACGGCCCAGGCCGAGGGTTCCGGGTGACGCAGCACTGCCAGCGCCTGGGGCGTGAGCGGCGCCAACACATCGGCGGGGTCAGGCATGGGCCTTCCGGGGCCGGTCGACCAGTGTCGCCACGACGAGCAGGAACGCGGCGGCCGACAGGAACTGCACGGGCCGGCTGAACGCACCGTGGCCCGAGCCGAAGACGCGGCCGGGGTCGAACGTCACGAACACGCCGGCCAGCGCGAAGGCGGCTACCGAGATGCGCCAGCACCAGTGTTCGGGGCACGCCCACAGGGCGAGGGCCGCAACGATCACACCCGAGGGCCCGGCCACGACGAAGCCGGTGACGACGACGACGGCCGGCGTCCACCACGCGCCCGTGGAGATCGGTCGGGTGGGCGGCAGCAGGTCGTCGTCCCGGCGCCGGCCGGCCAGGGCGATGAACACCAGGAGCAGCAAGCCTGCGGCGCCGATCATCAGCCCGGCGAAATACGTCGTGTCGGGCCCGTACGACAGGTGCACGGTGCCGCCCGAGCCGGCGGGGACCAGCCACCCCTGGCGCCAGCCGTCGACCCGCACGGCCTGCAACCGTTGCCCGCCGAACGACGCCTGCCACCCGGCGTTGAAGTTTTCCGTCGTCGTCAGCACTGCCGGCGCGCCGGGGCCCAGCGTGATGTCGCGTGACGTCGCGCCCCAATGGCTGGCGGTTGTCGTGCGCACGGCATTCGTCGGCTGGGACGCCATCGCCGGCGGCAGCAGCTCGAGCCGGTTCACCGCCAGTGCGCCGTCGACGGCGGTGAGCACGCGGTGCTCGCCGGTCGACAGGGTCGGGCTCGCACACGCCTCGAACGGCACTGCTTTGAGGTCGAGCAGGTCGGTCATCGGCGCGTGCACCTTGGTGGGCACCGCCTGCCCGTCGATGGTGACGGCCGGTCCCTGGC
>JAFATL010000301.1 GCA_019243975.1 Actinomycetota bacterium
CGCGACGACCTCGCGCTTCCCTGCCTCGCCTACGGGCCCGACACGCGCACGCTGCCCGAGGCGCGCCGTGCCGTGCGCGACGGCGAAGTCGAGCCGCACCCGACGGCGGGCGTGTGCATGGTGGGCGCCCGCGACGTACTGGTGGCCTACAACCTCTGGCTGGCCGAGCCCGACGTGGCGTTGGCGAAGGGCATCGCCGCCGAGGTGCGCAGCGACGCCGTGCGCGCCCTCGGCCTCGACGTCGGCGGGCACGCGCAGGTGTCGTGCAACCTCATCGACCCTGACCGCGTGGGCCCCGACGCTCTCTACGATGCCGTTGCCAGCCGAGCCGCCGTGGCACGAGCTGAGCTTGTCGGGCTGCTGCCCGCGCGTGTACTCGCTGCCATCCCCACCGGCCGGTGGCGGGCCCTTGACTTAGGACCGTCACGAACGATCGAGGCCCGCCGGGGGGGATCGGCGGGCCTCGATGGGGGAAGTTTTGGAGGCGGCCCCGGCGGGTCGTGAAGCGCCGGAGCCGCAGAAGGTGCAGACGGTGCGTGCGCCGTCAGGAGGCACCCGTCTCATCAAGAGGCGGAGATTGCTCCATTGGCACGGCGGGCCAGGGCCCGGGCCCGGCGGATGCGGCGGCGCTCGCGCTCGCTCATCCCGCCCCAGATCCCGAACTTCTCGCCGTTGGCGAGGGCGTACTCGAGGCAGTCCTCACGGACGACACAGCCCCGGCACACCCCCTTGGCTTCCTTGGTCGACGCGCCCCGTTCCGGAAAGAACAGATCGGGGTCGACGCCCATACAGTTCGCTTGGTCCTGCCATGAACGCTCTTCGTTGCTCAGCAGCTGCAGCAATCGCTCCACCGCCATCGGATTGGCCTCCCCTCAGTTTCGGCCGTAGCTTCCACCGATGTAATTACAAGAGTGTGATACGCGATCGGGCCGGGCGCAAGAGGAAGTTGTGCCTGTGAGGCTCGAAGCGGTGCTGGGAGACATCACCAAGCAGGACGTCGACGCCATCGTGAACGCCGCCAACCAAGGTCTGGCCGGCGGCGGGGGCGTCGACGGAGCAATCCATCGCGCCGCCGGCGCACGCGACCTGCAGGCCGCCTGCCGGGAGATCGGCGGCTGCGCGACGGGCGACGCGGTGGCCACGCCCGGGTTCGCGCTACGGGCGCGCTGGATCATCCACGCCGTCGGCCCCCGCTACCGCGACGGCGCCCACGGCGAGCCCGAGCTGCTGGCGTCGTGCTACCGACGCTGCCTCGAAGTGGCCGACGAGCTGGGCGCCCAGTCGATCGCCTTCCCGGCCATCTCGACGGGGATCTATGGCTACCCGCAGGCCGACGCGGCCCACATCGCGGTGCACACGCTGCGCGCCGCGCCGACGTCGGTCGCGCTGGCCCGCCTGGTGGCGTTCGACGACAACACCCTTCGCCTCTACGAGGCAGAACTGCAAAGCTGAGAGTCGTCTGAAAGGCGAGGGTCGTGCCGGCACAGATCGTCACGCTGCTGTTCACCGATCTGGTTGGTTCGAGCGCGCTCCTCGAGCAGTTGGGCGACGACGCGGGCGAGCGCATGCGGCGCACGCACTTCGGCCTCCTGCGCGACGCGGTCGCTGAAGCCGGCGGCGAGGAGGTCAAGAACCTCGGCGACGGCCTGATGGTTGCGTTCGACAGCGGGGTGCGGGCGGTGGAGTGCGCCATCGCCATGCAACGGGCGTTCGACCGCCACAACCGCCAGCCCGGCACACCTCGCCTCGACGTGCGGGTCGGCCTCCATGTCGGCGAGCCCATCCGCGACGAAGACGACTTCTTCGGCACCGCCGTCGTGGTGGCCAAGCGGCTGTGCGACGCGGCCGAGGGCGGGCAGATCCTTGCGTCGGACCTCGTGCGCGGCCTGGTGGCGTCGCGCGGCGGGTTCACGTTCCAGTCAGTCGGCGAGGTCGCCCTCAAGGGCATGGGGCACGTGCCCGCGTTCGAAGTGGCGTGGGTGCCGGCACTGAGCACGCCGGACGGCCGCCTGCCGCACGATCCGCGCGGCGTCCGCATGGTCGGTCGCCTCGCCGAGCTGGCGGACCTCGACCACGACCTCGAGCGGGCGGCGGCGGGCCGGCTCGGTGTCGTGTTGCTGGTCGGCGAACCGGGCGTCGGTAAGACACGACTGGCCCACGAGCTGCTCGTCCGCCGCGCGGGTGAGGTGATCGGGCTCACCGCGCGCGCCTATCCGCTCGGAGCGACGGCGTCGCTCGGCCTGTGGGTGGAAGCGCTGGAGCGCCACCTGCGCACCCTGCCGACCGACGAGCTCGAGCACCTCTGCGGTGGGTCGGTCGACGACCTGGCCGCACTCATCCCCGCGGTCGGCGCCATTCGCCGCGCCAGTCTCACCGACGAACCGCCGCGCATCCGCCTGCTCGGCGGCCTGGCCACCCTGCTGGCGCGCATGGCCGAGCGGGCGCCCGTCGTGCTCGTCCTCGACGACGTGCACCTCGCCGACGGCTCGTCGTGGGAAGCGCTCAACTACCTCGCCCGCAACCTGCACGACAGCCGCGTGCTCCTCGTGCTGGCCGCCCGCACCGTCGAACTGGGCGAGGCTCGCATCGCGTCCGACGTCTTGCTCGGGCTCGACCAGGAGGGACTGCTGCGCCGCGTCACCGTCGACGCCCTCAATGCCGATCAAGTGCGCGAGCTGGCGGAGATCGTCATCGAGCGGCCGGCGCCGCAGGCCTTGGTCGACTGGGTGATGGAACGGGCCCAGGGCAGTCCGCTGTTTGCCAACGGGCTGCTGCGCGCGTTGATCGACGAGGGCGCCGACCTCGAGCACCCCCACCTCGAGTCACTCCCCGAAGATCTGAAGGAGCGCGTCGCGGCGCGCTTGCAGCACCTCGAGCCGCAGGCCCGCTCTGTCCTCGAGATCCTCAGCGTGCTCGGCTACCGGGCCGAGTTCGGTGACCTGATGCGCGTCAGCGGCAAGACGCTCGACGAGCTGGCCCCCCTGCTCGAGCAGCTGGTGCACGAGCGCTTCATCTCCGAGGAAGAGCAGGGACGTCAGCTCACCTACGAGATCGCCCACCCGCTGATCCAGGAGGCGATCTATCAGAGCGTGGGCGGCGCCCGCCGGCGCGCGTTGCACCGGCACGTGGCGCGTGAGCTCGTCGAAGCCGACCGGCTCGGCGCGGCGGCGCCGCACTTCGTGCGGGCGGCCGAGCCCGGTGACGACGAGGCCATCGACGGTCTGTGCGGCGCCCTCGCCCAGGCCGAGGTGCGCCAGCACCACCGGGAGGCGCTGGCCTTGCTCGAGGCGCTCACCGAGTTGATCCCGCCCGGCGACAAGCGCTGGCTCAAGGTCCTCGACGCCATGCCGCTGCAGCCCGAGTGGGTGGTCGACCACCGGGCCGATGCCGGCGCCGAAATCGGCGTGCGAGTGATGCGCCAGTGCGAGCAGCTGCTGGAGCAGTCGTCTGACCGCGCTCGGCTGGCAGCGGTGAAGTTCAACCTGGGCAGCCTGCTGGCATGGGGCCTGGGCGAGGTGGACGAAGCGCGGCGACTGGTGGCCCAGGCCATCGACCTGTTCGCCGAGGCCGGCGACGAGCGCGGTCGCATGCTGGCCGGCAGCGAGATGAGCTACGTGCTGGGACTGGGCGACGACGAGCCCGGCCACGAGCGAGAGGCGCGGCGCGTGCTGGCCGAAGCGCGCCAGGCCGGCGATCGCCTCGTCGAGTTGCAGGCGCTGTGCAGTCTGATGTGGGCCATCCAGGCGCGGGGCGGCCTGGGCGAATCGAGCCCGGTCACCGAGGACGCGCTGGCGGTGGCCCGGGCCGAGGGCAAGGCGTACCGCGTCTCGTACGTGCTCGGACAACAGGGTTCGGTGGCCGCCTACCAAGGCCGGATGGCCGATGCGGTGCGCAAGTTCGAGGAGGCCGAGGCCGCCTACCCGATGTACCGCGACACGGTCGGGCTCGACTTCCTCGCCGTCACCCGGCTCCTCAACGGTGACCTCGCCGGCGTGCCGCCGTGCTTCCGCGAAACGGTCGCCTGGACGGGCGGCGTCAGTCGCCGGCGCGCCATCGGATCCACCGCCGCGGTCGTCGCCTTGGCCGAGCTGGGCCGGGCCGACGAGGCCGCCGCGGTGCTGGCCCTCACCGAGGATGCGTTCGACGGACGCGACTGGTGGGGGCACAGCGGCCTGGTCACGTGGTCGCGCGGGATGTTCGAGTGGCTGTCGGGCGATTCGCGCACGGCGTGCGCGACGTTGCTGCGGGGCGGCCAGCGCCAGGTCGACTACTTCCAGGCCGGCTGGGGTCGGCAGCAGTTCGCAGATCTCGCCGAGGCGGCCTTGGAGGCGGGCGATGCCCACGCCGCAGCCTGGGTCAGCGGGGTCACAGCCCGCGACTCTGCGCTGGGTGAGGGCCCGACCATCCAGGCCCTCGCCGACATGGCCGAAGGCTGCGCGCGCCTGGTGAACGGTGACGCCGCCGCGGCAGTGCCGCGGTTCGAAGCGGCGGTTGGCGGGTTCGAAGCGGGTGCGTGGCATCTGTACGAAGCGCGGTGCCGCGCCCTGCTGGGCCGGGCGCTGGCGGCGGACGATCGCACCCGCGCGGCCGAAGCGATCGGCACCGCGGCCGAGCAGTTCGCGGCCTGCGGCGCGGCCGTCCGCCACGGGTGGGCACTACGAGCGCTCGAAGGTCTCGGCACGGCAGGGCGCCGAGCGAAGACGGCCGTGACCGGTCCCGACGCCCTGACCAAGCGCGAGCGAGAGGTCGCTCGGCTGGCGGCCGAAGGGCGCTCCGCCCGCGAGATCGCCCAGGAGCTGTTCATCGGCGAGCGCACGGTGGAGACCCACCTGGCCAACGCGTACGCCAAGTTGGGCGTGAGCTCGAAGGTCGAGCTGGTCCGCCTGGCCCCCGAACTCGGCCTCTGACCTGGGCTTTTCCAAAATTCCGTACCGGTCTCCGTAACGGCCCGGATGTACGGAACGACCCTTCTCCGTACGGTGCAGCCACCAGAGAGATCCGCCGACGGGAGGAGCCGGACATGAGTGTGTTGACCGACGAACAGCTGGAGCGTTTCGCAGAGCGGGCGCCTGTGTACGACCGCGAGAACCGCTTCTTCACGGAGGACTTCGAGGAGCTGCGCGACTCCGGCTACCTGTTGATGGCCGTGCCTACCGAGCTGGGTGGCCTCGGCTACACCCTCGCCGAGGTGTGCAAGGAGGAGCGGCGCCTGGCCCGCCGCGCCCCCGCGACCGCGCTGGCCACCAACATGCACGTGTACTGGACGGGTCTCGCTGCGGACCTCTGGCGGCAGGGCGACAAGAGCTGCCAGTGGATTCTCGAGGAAGCGGCCGCCGGTGAAGTGTTCGCGGCCGGCCACGGCGAGGGGGGCAACGACTTCCCGCTGATGCTGTCCACCACGCGCGCCGAGAAGGTCGACGGCGGCTACAAGTTCTACGGCCACAAGATCTTCGGCTCGCTCAGCCCGGTGTGGACGCGGCTCGGCATCCACGGCATGGACATGTCGGATCCCGACAACCCCATGATCGTGCACGGCTTCCTGCCGCGCGACTCCGAGGGTTACACGATCAAGGAGACGTGGGACGTGCTCGGCATGCGCGCCACGCGCAGCGACGACACCATCCTCGACGGCGCGTTCGTGCCCGACGCCAACATCCCGCGCGTCGTTCCCGCCGGTCTCGCGGGCGCCGACAACTTCGTGCTCGGCGTGTTCGGCTGGGCCGAGCCGACGTTCTCGAACATGTACCTGGGCATCGCCGAGCGCGCCGTTGAGCTGGCCGTGGCCAGCGCCCACAAGCGGACGTCGATCGGCCTGGGCGGCAAGGCGATGGCGTACCACCCCGGCGTGCAGTACGCCATCGCCGAGATGCAGCTGGAGCTGGAGGCGATCACCGCCCACGCCGACCGCATCGCCGACGACTGGTCGAACGGCGTCGACTACGGCATGGCGTGGCCCATGAAGCTGGTGGCGGCCAAGTACCGGGTCACCGAAGGGGCGCGCAAGATCGTCGACACCGCCCTCGACCTGTCAGGCGGATCCGGCATGTTCAAGGGCAGCGAGCTGGAGCGGCTGTACCGCGACGTGCGCTGCGGCGGCTTCCATCCTGCCAACTCGACGCTCGCCCACGAGATCGTCGGCAAGTCGGCCCTCGGCATCCTCGACGCCGAGCCCCGCTTCGGTTGATCAGGCCCCTCGGGCCGCTCGACCTCGCTATGCGCCTCTCGCGGCCCGGCCGCGCATGGCCCGCTTCTGCTCGATGAAGTCGACCAGCACGTAGTCGCCCAGCGTTTCGGGGGTGGTGAAGAACGCCCGCCCCCGATTCAGCTGGGTGAGCTTCTCGACGAACTGCTTGAGGTACGAGTTGGCGTCGAGCATGAACGTGTTGATGCGGATGTTCTCCCGCGTGCAGCGGTACACCTCGGTGAGCGTCGCGTCGACGGTCTCCTGCACGGGCGGGTAGGCGAAGAACGGGATGGGGTCGCCGGGGCGCAGGTGAGCGGTGGGCTCGCCGTCGGTGATCATGATGATCTGCTTGGTGCCGGACTGGCGGGCGAGCATGCGCCGGCTGAGCAGGAACGCGTGCTGCATGTTGGTGCCGTAGACGAAGTCCCACGACACTTCCGGCAGCTGCTCGGGCTTGAGCTCGCGTGCGACCTCGCTGAAGCCCACGATGCCGAGGAAGTCGCGCGGGAACTGGGTGGAGATGAGCGAGTGCAGCGCCATCGCAACCTTCTTGGCGGCGAGGAAGTTGTCGCGCATCGGCATCGACAGCGACAGGTCGAGCATGAGCACCGTCGACGAGCGGGTGAACGTCTCGGTGCGCTCCACCTCGAAGTCCTCGGGTGACAGCCCCACCGGGGTGCCGCCGCCGGCCCGCTGGATGGCGTTGCGCACCGTTCGCTCGATGCTGAGGTTGAACGGGTCGCCGTACTCGTACGGCTTGGTGTCGTAGGTGCGCTCGTGGCCTACGCCTGCCGGGTCGACCTGGTGCTTGCCGATGCGGTCCTTGGCCAGCTTGGCGAACAGGTCGTTGAGCGCGTTGGCGCCGACCTTGCGCATGCCTTTGGGCGTGAGCTCGAGGCGCCCCTCCTTGCGTTCGACCAGCCCGGCGTCCTCCAGCATCTTGGCCAGCTCCGACAACCGCTCCAGCGAGCGGGCGCCGTCGTCACCGAGCAACTGGCGGGCCTTGTCGATGTCGACGTCGGCCAGGGCGCCGGGGCTGCCCGACGACTGCAGCAGGTTCTCCAGCTGGTCGATGTCGCCGAGCTGGTCCATGAGCGACGCCGCTTCGGCGAAGCCGAGCGGGTCGTTGCCGCTGAACTGGTAGCGCCGGTCCCAGCCTGCACCCGGGAACGCGCCCCGCAGGTTGGCCGCCAACCGGTCGACCTGCCAGCGCAGGTCCATGTCTTCCATCAGCTGCTCGGCCAGGCCCTGCAGCTGCGCCCGCTGCTCGGGCGTCATCGAGTTGAGCATCGCCTGCATGGCGGCCATCTGCTCGGCCATCTGCTCGAGCAGCTCGTCGAGGGTCTGCGGGTTCTGCGGGAAGAAGTCGCCGAACTGCTGCATGAACTGCTCGAACGACGGGTCGATCTCCTGGCCCGCCTCGCGCTGCTCGAGCATGCGGTTGAGCGCGTTGAACATGTCCTTCATGCGCTGCATCTGCTCGGGGCTGACGTTGGACATGCCCTCGGCCATCTGGTTGAAGTAGCTCTGCATCAGCTCCTGGCGGAGCTTGTCCATGAGCTCTTCGAACTTCTCGCGCGCCTCCGACGACGTGAACTCGTAGTTCTGCAGCTCCTTCACCCGGCCGGCCAGGTCGGGTGGCATGAGGTCGAGCTGCATGCGCCGCTCGTTGGTGACCTCGTCGGTGATCTCCTGGCGACGCTGGTCGCCGGAGTCGTGCGCCTCCTGCTGGAGCTTGTCGAGCGCCTCGCGCTCCATGTCCATGACGTCGCGCAGCTCTTGGGCGATGTCGTCGTAGACGCCGCCGAGGTCGTACTGCTCCAGCTGCTCGCGCCGGCGCCGCTTCAACTTCTCGAGCATCTCCCGGATGCCCTGGATGCGCTCGTCGTTCTTGTCGCGGAAGCCTTGCTGCATAAGGCGCCGCAGGGCGTTGTTCAGGTCGCCGTGGTACAGGAGGTCGTCGGTGATCTCGGCGAAGATGTCGTCGGCGTCGAGGTCGAACCCGGTCTGCGTCCCGTCCCAGCGGGAGTAGTCGTAGCGCGCCGGCATCAACCGGAGGTTAACCCGGTTGGCGCGTTACGCCTGTTGGAGCTCGGCCTCCGTCTGCGACCACTTGTGCCCGCACTCGGGACAGTGCTCGTACTGAATGCGGTCGATGATGTCGATGTGCTCGAGGAACCCCGGCGACCCGCACTCCGGGCATGGATTGGGACGACCCCATTCCCCCCTCGGAGGCGGCACGACGACCGGCTCCTGCTGACCCTCCAAAAGCCACTTCATGGCGTCAGCGTACGACGCAGAAATAGCCGCTGACCTGGGAAAACGCCGAAAAGATGTGAGGTTCGCGACGGTTCGCGAAGTCTCTACCTGCCGCGATAGGTGGCGCGGGTGCCCGACGCTTCTTTGTTGAGGCGCTTCGACAGGTGCAGGCCTTCGAGCACGAACTCGGTGGCACTGGCTATTGCGGCCGGCGTCTCGCTGCCGGCCAGCGCGGCCACGGGTCCCTTGAGCGCCTGCATGTGCGACAGCGTGTCGACGTAGTCGTTGGACGCGATGTCGTCGCCGGCGTGCACGACCGTGCCTTCGTCGAACGCGGCCACGACCTCACCGAACTGCGACATGGGGCAGCGCTCCTTGAACACCGTGAGGACGGCGGCCTTGAGGAGGCGGTCGACGACCTGCTCGTCGCGGCCCTCCTCCAGCGTCTCGATCTCGAGCTTGCCGGCGGTGGACGACGCCAGCGCGCTGAGATCGCTCACGCGCGGCACCACGTCGGGCTCGCCGGCGCGCAAGGCGCGGCGCGCCGCGTTGGCGACGAGCGTCTCCCGGTTGGCGATCGACAGGCGCACCGACACGCCCGAACGCTGGTTGATGTGGGGGCTGGAGCGAGCCAGCTGGCTGAGCGTGGCCACGATCTCGTCCATGAAGTCGGGCACCTGCACGCGCAGCCCGGGGGCGTTGAGCGGCGTGGCTTCCTGGTTGATCACCGCCAGCTCGGTGTCGACGTCGAGCGGGTAGTGGGTGCGGATCTGGGCGCCGAACCGGTCCTTGAGGGGAGTGATGATGCGGCCCCGGTTCGTGTAGTCCTCCGGGTTGGCCGACGCGACCAGCATCACGTCGAGGGGGAGGCGAATCTTGTAGCCCCGCACCTGGACGTCGCGCTCCTCGAGCACGTTGAGCAGGCCCACCTGGATGCGTTCGGCCAGGTCGGGCAGCTCGTTGATGGAGAAGATGCCGCGGTTGGTGCGGGGCACCAGGCCGAAGTGCAGCGTCATCTCGTCGGCCAGGTACCGACCCTCGGCCACCTTGATGGGGTCGACCTCACCGATGAGGTCTGCCACCGACGTGTCGGGCGTAGCCAGCTTCTCCCCGAAACGCGTGTCGCGGTGCACCCACTCGATGGGCGTGTCGTCGCCGTGCTCGCGCACCAGGTCGCGCGCGTGCTTCGACACCGGCGCGTACGGGTCGTCGTTGATCTCGCTGCCGGCGATGATCGGCATCCACTCGTCGAGCAGGCCGGTGAGCGCACGGATCATGCGGGTCTTGGCCTGTCCCCGCTCACCCAGGAAGATGATGTCGTGGCCGGCCAGCAGCGCGTTCTCCAGCTGCGGCAGAACGGTGTCTTCGTACCCGAGGATGCGCTCGACCAGGGGCTCGCCGCTGCGGATGCGCTCGGCGGCGTTGCGGCGCACCTCTTCCTTGACCGGGAGGGATTCCCATCCCGATTCGCGCAGCTGGCCAAGGGTCGCGGGGCGATTGCTCATACGAGGACTCTACGCTCGCCGCCGTGCGTAGGTTTGTGGCCGTTCTCATCGCCGCCGAGCTGCTGACGGCAGGGGGTCTGCTGGGGGTGCGCGAGTACCGCGGCACGACACACGTCACCACCGCCGGCGGGACGACTGGATCCACGACCACGACGACGCCCGAAGGGTTCACCGAGGTGCCGGCGGCGGGACAGACGCTGGTGCGGGGCCGGGTCACCTCGATCACCGGTGACGGCATCACGCCGCCGGCGCTCAAGTTGCCGCTGGCGCTCGACGAGCAGAACCGGGGCGAGACGCAGGCCACGTTCCGCGCCGTCGTCATCGACGGTCGCCGCACCAACGTCTACTGGAACGGTGGCCGGCCCCTGCCGCTCACCGGCACCGGCGGCCTCGACCTGTTCCCCAGCGGCGGGACGCACGCCACCATCGACCCGGGCGGCTTCACGTGGGAGCTGGACGGGGCCACCCGCCAGCTGGTGGCGGGCACGTACACGACCGGCTTCACCGTCGGCGTCGGCACGGGCGGCCTGCCCACGCCCCACGACGACCCGGTGACGTTCACGGCCGACGACCGCAGCTCACTGACGACGCGCGGCGGCGCCATCATCCATCAGCCGCCGGCGGCGCTGAAGATCACCGGACCCGGTTCGCTCACGTTCATGGGCGCGCTGGTGTTGCGCACGGCGACCGGCACCCGCTCGGCCACGACCGT
>JAFATL010000322.1 GCA_019243975.1 Actinomycetota bacterium
TCGCCGACTTCAACCTCATCGACTTCGACGGGCTGCGCATCGACGGTCCCGAGGCGGTGGCCGACCTCCCGGCCGGCGGCAAGCGGCTGGTGCAACGGGCTCACGGCTACGTGGCCACGGTGAAGCGTGGCGAGGTGACCTTCGCCGACGGCGAGGACACGGGCGTGCGCCCCGGCTCGCTCGTGCGGGGTCCGCAGGCGTCGCCGGCGTGAGCGACAACAACGAACTGAACAAGAAGGTGGTCGAGCAGTTCTGGGCCGACCTGTATCGCCGCGATCTCGCTGCCGTGGCCACGTACTTCACCGAAGACGCCCACTACACCGACGTGTGCGCCAACGAGGAGGGCGCCACCGGTCCCGCTCGCATCGTCGCCCGGTTGCGCCTCGGCATCGAACCCCTGGCCGCGTACATCCATCACCCCAAGCTGGCGGTCGCCGAGGGCGACACGGTCATCACCGAGCACGCCGAGGAGTGGCACTGGCACACCGGCGAGCAGATCACCTTCCCGTTCGTCTCTGTTCACCAGCTGCGCGACGGCAAGATCACCCGCTGGCACGACTACTGGGACATGCAGACCCTGATGAACGCCGCCCCCCAGTGGTGGGTCGAGCACATCATGGAGGGCTACTGAGTGCTTGTTTGCAGAACATTGCCTCTACGGCAATGTTCTGCAAAGAAGCGAGTTAGAGGTCGAGGCCCAGCATCCGGATGGCGTTGCCGCGGACGATCTTGGTGATCGTCTCGTCGTCGAGGCCCTTCATCTGCTCCTCGGCGATCTGGCGGGTGTTGGGCCACGTGCTGTCGGAGTGTGGGTAGTCGCTCTCGTAGGTGATGTTGTCGACGCCGATGTCCTCGATCGAGCGCAGGCCGTGGGCGTCGTTGAAGAAGCAGCCGTACACGTGCTTGCGGAACAGCTGGCTGGGCGGCTCCAGGACCTTGTCGGCCACGCCACCCCACGCCCGGTTCTCCTCCCACACCACGTCGGCTCGCTCGAGCACGTAGGGGATCCATCCGATCTGGCCCTCGGAGTAGGCGATGACGAGGTCGGGGAACCGCGTGAACACACCTGACATCAACCAGTCGACCAACGAGTAGCAAGCGTTGGCGAACGTGATCGTCGAGCCGACCGCGGGCGGGGCGTCGGCCGACGTCGAGGGCATCTTCGACGACGAGCCGATGTGCATGTTGATGACGGTGCCGGTCTCGGCGCAGGCGGCGAAGAACGGGTCCCAGTAGTTGCTCGGGTCGTGGATGGACGGCAGGCCGAGGAACGGCGGGATCTCGCTGAAGCACACCGCCTTCACGCCGCGCGCTGCGTTGCGGCGCACCTCCTGCCCGGCCAGCTCGGCGTCCCACAGCGGGATCAGCGTCAACGGGATGAGGCGGCCGTTGCTCTCGCCGCACCACTCCTCGACCATCCAGTCGTTGTATGCCTGCACACACAGCAGGCCGAGCTCGTGGTCCTTGGCCTCGGTGAACGTCTGGCCGCAGAACCGCGGGAACGTCGGGAAGCAGAGCGACGCTTCGATCCAGTTGGTGTCCATGTCCTCGAGGCGCGGTTTCACCTGCCATGCGCCCGGTCGCATGTCGTCGAACGTGACGCCCTTCAGGGTCACCTCCTCGCGCGGATAACCCACCGCGGCATCGAGGCGGATCAGCGGGCGAACCAGGTCCTCGTAGAACCACCAGTCGACCTCGGGCCCGTCGCCCTCGCCCGGCGCGGCGGGCACGGCCGTGAACTTGCCGCCGATGAAGGTGATCTCCCCCACTCGCCGTCGCTCGACCCGCGGGCCGACGTCGAGGAACTTCGACGGCAACCGATCGGTCCACACGTTGGCGGGCTCGACCACGTGGTCGTCGACCGAGATGATCTTCGGGAACTCCTTCATGGCACCTTCCTAGTTGGTCGAAGTCGACGGCACCGCGGCGACGGACACGCCGGCCTCGAAACGCTGCTCGTAGGCGAAGAAGCCAGGCCCGAGCGAGTCGCCAGTGAACGAGAACGTGCGCACGTGCGATGCGCCACCGGCGCCCGTGATGATGTCGTTGTCGCCGAGCGCGACCGACACCCCGCCGCTGCATTTGGGGTCGTAGGCGAAGAAGCTCGACCGGAGGAGGCCCGCAAGGCTGTAGACCCGCACCTCGGGGCCGCCACCCGGGCCGGGGCCGGTGACGATGCGGTTGGCGCCGGTCGCCACGCGTACACCGCCGGCGAATGCGGGGTCGTACGCGAAGAACCCGTCGCCGATCGGGCGACCATTGGGCGCGAATCGCCGCACGTGCGGGCCGCCCCCAGGGCCGGGGCCAGTCACGATCTCGCCGCTCCGCCCAGCCACGTTCACTCCGCCGATGAACCCGGCGTCGTAGGCGAAGAAGCTGGCCTTCTGCTCGCCCGCGCCGTTGAACACGCGGACATTGGGCCCGCCGCCCGGGCCCGCGCCGGTGATGATCTCCGCCTTCCCATCGCCGTCGAGGTCTGCCACGGCGACGTTCACGCCGCCGAGGAACGCCGGGTCGTACGCGTTGAACTTCGTGATGAGATCACCGGCCAGCGAATAGACGGCCACGATGCAAGGCTCGTCGGACGCCGTGCCGACGATGATCTCCGGATCGCCGGATCCGTCGACGTCGCCGACGGCGACATTGCCACCGCCTGCGCCATCGGCGAAGAAGTTCGTTGCCGCAAGAGCACCGTCAGATGTGAACGACTTGATGTCGGCCTGGCATGTGAAGGGCATTCCGACGCCCGGTGGCAAACCGCCCGGCGCCCCACACGGTGTGCGGCCGATGTTGGTCACGATCGTCGGCCGTGCGGTGGTGTTGCGGTCGGTCACATAGAAGGGGACGACTGTCCCGGTCCTGGCACAACTGACGTTCAGGTTGAGATCCCGCTGACCCGAGCCAGGGGCGACGGTGATCGAGCCTCGCCACGTGCCATCCGGCGCCACAGGAAACGAGCCATTACCGAAGTCGCCGACGTCGCCGTCCTTCGTATAAAGGTCCACGTAGACCGTGCTGCCGGTTCCGTCGTCTCCGCCCGCACACGTCCCCGACAACGAGATCTGCGTGCCGGGCGGGCCGCCCGCGGGCGTTCGTACCACGGTGACATGGCCAGGGTGCGCCGGCGGACCAGGCGGCGGAGCCCACGCCGCGCTTGGGAAGGCGAGGACGACCACGCCGACGAGGCCGATACCGACCGTCGCCTTCATGACGTGACGTCCCGGTTCATGGTCAGCCGCTGGTTGTTGACCCACCCGGGGTCGAGCTCACGCTGCCGGGATTGGGATTCGTGATCGTGATGCCGCCGGGGTTGCTGGTCGTGCTGCCGCCGGGACCGGATGCCGACGACGAGCCACCACCCGGTCCGAGGGCGGCCACGTTCACGCCTGCGGTCACGTTGCCTCCGTACGCGAAGAACTCTTCGGTCATCGATCCAGCAAACGAGAACGCGCGGACGTCGGGGCCGCCGCCCGCGCCAGGACCGGTGACGATCCCATTGGGACCAACCGCCACACGCACACCGCCCACGAAGCCGGCGTCATAGGCGAAGAAGCCGCCACTCGACGGGTTGCCCGCGCCGTCGAAGAGGCGCACATGCGGCCCGCCACCAGGCCCGGCACCGGTGACGATGCGGTTCGTGGCAGCGGCGACGCTCACACCACCGACGAACCGCGGGTCATAAGCGAAGAACCCACCGCCGACGGGAGTGCCACTCGCGTTGAACACACGGACGTGTGGTCCGCCGCCCGGACCGGCGCCGGTGATGATGTCGGCCTTGCCATCACCGTTGACGTCGCCGACAGCGACGTTGACGCCGCCGTGGAAGGCCGGGTCGTAGGCGAAGAAGCCGCTGCCGATCGGGTTGCCACTGCCGTCGAAGATGCGCACATGGGGGCCGCCACCTGAGCGGGCACCCGTGATGATCTCCGCCTTGCGGTCGCCATCAAGGTCTCCCACAGCGACGTTGACGCCGCCTTTGAAGCTCGGGTCATACGGCACGAAGGAAGAGATAAGTGAACCGCTCAGTGAAAATACCCACACTCTGGGGTCATGCCCAGGGCCGGACCCGACGACGATCTCCGCTTGGCCGCTACCGTCGACATTGCCCACAGCCACGCTTCCGCCGCCGTACTCCTGGTCCGCGTAGAAGTTGGTTTGGGTCAGCACACTGTTCGCGAATCCCTTGACATGGGCCCGACAGCTGATCTCGCGCGGAGGCGGCGGGGCGAACGCCGGGCCGCACCCGTTTCCCGCAGGGATGGTGAGGATGGACGGCGTGCTGCTCGTCACCCGGTCCGTAAGTGCAAACGGCGCGTACGTATGCAGCTCCCCGCAGGTCACGGACAAGTCGAGATCCGATGGCCCGTTGTTGCCGTGGGTGGTGACGTCGAGGGTCCCTCGCCACGTGCCACCCGGTCCGACCGTGTAGTCGCCCGTGCCGTAAGGGACGAGGTAGTCGCTTCCGACGTAGTAGAGCGACGCGTGGACCTGGTTGTCGGCGTCGCACGTGCCGTTGAGGTTGATCCGAGTGCCGTCAGGGCCCCCGCTTGGCGTCCGAGTCATCGTGAAGGTCGCCGCGCTCGCTGTGCCTGGCAAGGCGACGACAAGAGTCAGGACAACAGTCGTGAGGAGCACACCCAGCCTGGTTCGCATGACAGTCACGCTAGGCCGAGAGACCGGGCGACGCGAGCGCGGTGCCAGGCGATGTCGCCGTAGGCGGCGGCCCGGGCCCACGCCGGTTTCATGAA
>JAFATL010000588.1 GCA_019243975.1 Actinomycetota bacterium
TCGGTGACCGCCGCGTCGTCGAGCACCTCGCGGAACGCGCCGTCGACCAGCTCCTCGATCGGCGAGCGCGACTGCTTGGCCCGCAGCAGCGACTTGGGGGTGAACACCACCAACGGCTTGCGCACCTCGCGGTGGATCTGGCGCCGCATCAGGTGGAAGAACTGCGCGGCAGTGGTGACGTTGGCCACCTGGATGTTGTTCTCGGCCGCCAGGGTGAGGAAGCGTTCGATGCGGGCCGAGCTGTGCTCGGGCCCCTGGCCCTCGTAGCCGTGCGGCAGCAGCAGCACGAGGCCCGAGGTCTGGTCCCACTTGTCCTCGGCGGCCACGATGAACTGGTCGATGACGATCTGGGCGCCGTTGGCGAAGTCGCCGAACTGCGCCTCCCACGCCACCAGCGCGTCCTTGTGCACGACCGAGTAGCCGTACTCGAAGCCGAGGGCGGCGTACTCGCTGAGCAGCGAGTCGTAGATCATGAACCGCCCCTGGTCGTCGGCCAGATTGGCCAGCGGGATGAACTCCTCCTCGGTCTCGTTGTCGACCATCACCGAGTGGCGGTGGGAGAAGGTGCCGCGGCGCGTGTCCTGACCGGCGAGGCGCACGTCGGTGCCCTCGAGCAGCAGCGAGCCGTAGGCGAGCGCTTCGCCCAGGGCCCAGTCGACCTCGCCGGTGCCGTACATCTTGGCGTGGGTGTCGAGCTGCTTGGCCAGCTTGGGGTGCACCGTGAAGCCGTCGGGCGCGTTGTGCAACCGATGCTCGATCTTGTCGAGCACGTCGCGCGGCACGCCGGTGGGTTGGGTCGACGGGATCGCGACCGGCGGCGTGAACTCGGGCAGCGACGTCATCTTGGGCGGCGCCGACGAGCGCGTCTCGTCGAGGGCCGCCTGCAGCCGGGCCTGGAAGTCGTCGAGGGCCTTCTCCGCCTCTTCGAGGCTGAGCTCGCCCCGGTTGATCAAGGCCTCGGTGTACAGCTTGCGCACCGACCGCCTGCTCTCGATGCGCTCGTACATCATCGGCTGCGTGTAGCTCGGCTCGTCGGTCTCGTTGTGGCCGAAGCGCCGGTAGCAGACCATGTCGACCACGACGTCCTTGTGGAACGCCTGCCGGAACGCGAACGCCAAGCGGGCCACCCGCACGCACGCTTCGGGGTCGTCGCCGTTCACGTGGAAGATCGGCGCCTGCACCATCTTGGCCACATCGGTGGCGTACACCGACGAGCGGGCCGACTCCGGCGCGGTGGTGAAGCCCACCTGGTTGTTGATGACGAGGTGCACGGTGCCGCCAGTGCGGTAGCCGCGCAGGTTGGAGAGGTTGAGCGTCTCCGCCACCACGCCCTGCCCCGCGAAGGCTGCGTCGCCGTGGATGAGCAGCGGGAGCACCGGGAAGGCGAGCCCTTCGTCGAGCAGGTCCTGCTTGGCGCGCGCCATGCCTTCCACCACCGGGTCGACGGCCTCGAGGTGCGAGGGGTTCGACGCCAGGCTGATGGCGAGCTCCTTGCCCGAGGCGCCGACGAACTTGCCGGTGGCGCCCTTGTGGTACTTCACGTCGCCCGAGCCCTGGGTGGTGTTGGGGTCGAGGCTGCCCTCGAACTCGCGGAACATCTCGCCCAGCGACTTGCCGACGATGTTGGCCAGCACGTTGAGGCGGCCGCGGTGGGCCATGCCCATCACCACCTCGGGCAGGCCCGCCTTGGCGGCCTCGTCGAGGGTGGCGTCGAGGAACGGGATGGCGCTCTCGGCGCCCTCCAGGCCGAAACGCTTGTGGCCCATGTACTTGGTGTGCAGGAAACGTTCGAACGCCTCCGCCGCGTTGAGACGGCCGAGGATGTGGCGCTGCTCCTCGGGACTGAGCTGCGTGCTCACGCCTTCGACATGCTCCTGGATCCACCGCTTCTGGTCCGGCTCCTGGATGTGCATGTACTCGACGCCGACGGTGCGGCAGTACGCATCCCGCAGAATGCCGAGCGTGTCCCCCAGGGTCAGCATGTCGCGCCCCGCCAGCCCGTCGGTCAGGAACTCGCGGTCGAGGTCCCACAGGGTGAGCCCGTAGGTGGCGGGATCGAGCTCGGGGTGGGTGTGAGGAGGCTTCCAGTCGAGCGGGTCGAGATGGGCCATCAAGTGGCCGCGGACGCGGTACATGTTGATCACCGTCTGCACGTGCACCTGCTTCTCGACGTGCTCCTGGATCCAGCGCTTCTGATCCGGCTCCTGGATGTGCATGTACTCGACGCCGATGGTGCGGCAGTAGGCGTCGCGCAGGATCCCGAGGATGTCGCCCAGCTTCATCCGCTCCGCGCCGGCCAACCCGTTGGCCAGGAACTCGCGTTCCAGGTCCCACAC
>JAFATL010000724.1 GCA_019243975.1 Actinomycetota bacterium
CGCTGCAACACGGCGAACGTCTCGGCCGGGTACTGGTGCTTCGAACCGATGGAGATCGAATCCGACCCGCTGGTGACGTAGGCGTACACGCCGGCCGCAGGCAGGTCGGCCGGCGGGAGCGCGGCGGTCGACGCAGGCGGAACCGCCGTAGTCGACGCTGATGCAGTGCCGCGACCAGCAACGGGCGCGGCGGCCGCCGGGGTTGCCGACGCGCTGGCGGCGGACGAGTCGGGCGGTGCCGCGGCAGACGGGGCCGTCGTCGCGCTCGGCGCCTGCAGTTGCGGCGACGCGGTAGCGGGACGACCGGCGCCCGCGTGCAGCGCGCTCAACGCGTCTTCGAGGTTGAACGTGGTGGTGTGGTTGCGCTGGCTCACGAACCACACGCCAGTACCGACGAGCACAACGGCAAGCGTCGCTGCCAGCGAGAGCAGCACCCGCCGGCGCATGCTGGCCGGCGGCGGCGGCACGACGCGCGGCAGCACGGGCATGGGACGCGCGTCGGCGACACGGTGAGCGAGACGGCGGCGCTGCGCGTTAACGAGCACGCGGCTGCGCGCGCCCGGCGCGGTGGCGAGGATGTGGTCGAAGCCCGCCTTCCCGCAGCTGAGCACCAGCAGCGGCGACGTGGCCGTGACAGACGCCGGCTCCGGATCGCCGTCGAGCAGGCCAACCTCGCCATAGTGGTCACCGGGCCGCAGGTGGCCGAGCTCGCGCTCGCCCGCGGCGATGACCGCCCCGCCCTCGACGACGATCCAGAACCGCGCCTCCCGCCCGCCTGCGGCGACGAGCTCGTCGCCCGCCTCGAACCGCTCGGTGCGGAGCAGGGGCGCGATCGCCGCCAACTCGGCCACCGAGCACGACCCCAGGAGGGGCACGCCGGCCAGCCGGCGGACGCCCGGCCGCTGGGTGAGGTCGGGCGCCACGGGGCCGGCGTGCATGGTCGCAGTGTGCGGGACCGCCGTTACTGCCCTGCGACAGGTTGTTGACAGATCAGCCGGAAAGGCGAATCAGGCCTGTGACCAGGTTGTTTTCCCGAGCGACGGCGTTGGGGTAGCCGAACGGGCCGTTGCCGATGAAGGCGAACTGAAGGGGCGCGTTGAGCTGCAGGTTGCCGACCAGGGCGGCGGCGCCGTTGATCCAGCCCGTCTTGGCGTTGAGCTTGCCCTGGGCGGGCGTGCCCACGAACCGCTTGGCCAGGGTGCCGTTGACGCCGGCCACCGACAGCCCCTCCCGAAGCGCGCTGTACTCGGGCCGGGCCCCCAACTGCAGGGCGGACAGCTCCAGCCGACAGGTCGAGCGGTTGCCGGCGGACAGGCCCGAGCCGTCGAGCAGGACCGACCCGGTCGTCGGGAGGGCGAGCGACGTGAGCGTCGCCGCCGTGACCCGCGTCCCGCCGTCGGTCGTGCCGGTTCCCCCTCCGTAGCGGTCGAGCTCACGGGTGATCAGCTCGGCGATGTAGTTGTCGCTCGAACGCAGCATGTCGCGGACGAGCTGGGCCAGCGGCGGCGACGAGATCTGGGCGAGCACGACGCCGTTGCCCGGCGCGTTCCAGCTGTTGCTCTGGGCGGCGGCCACGCCGCGCGCATTGAGCAAATGGGCCAGCGCGCTGCTGGCGTAGTCGGACGGGTCGGGAGCGCTGGTCACGCGGGGATCCCACGTGGTGTACCCGTGATTGACGCTCAGAGCGCCGAGGGGGCCGATGTCGTTCTCGGTCTTCACGCTCTTCGACCAACTACTGAGGTAGCGGGTGCGGTCGTAGCGACTGTCGTCGCCGTGGATGCCGCCGGGAACCGCGCGCACACCCGCGTTGACAACCGACGCGGCCAGGTCGGCCAGCGGCGTGAGGGCGGAGCCGGCCAGGCCCGGCTTCTTCGCCACCCACCCCGCGAAGTCAGGCGTCGACAGCACGGGGTCGCCGCCGCCCACGAGGTAGAGCGCGTCGACCGTGCCGTCGGCACGGGGCGGCGCCGGCGCGACCACGCGCGTGACGAATCGGAAGTCGGGGCCGAGACGCGTGAGGGCAGCGGCGGCGGTGAGCAGCTTGAGCGTCGACGCCGGCGCCAACGGCATGTCGGGGTTCACCGCCGCGACCGGCTGGGTGCCCTTCACCACGATCAGGCACGCGTTGATGCCGTCCATGGCCGCGCCCAGCGGGTCCACAGCCGTCGTCGGCGGCGACGGGGCGGGTGCGGCGGCGCGGGGTGCGGCCGCGGCCACGTAGGCGTTCTCGTCGGGCGACACGACGGTCGTCGTGGTGGCCGCGTCGGGCGGTACCACCACCCCACCGCGCAAGGGGGCGGCGAGCTTGTCGCCGTTGGAGCGCGACGAACACGCTCCCAACAGCGCGGCCGCCAGCACGATCACCAGCGCCGCGACGCCGCCGCGTCGCCGGTACATAGGCGTACAAGGCTACGGGGTCCACCGACCGTTTAGGGTTCGCCCGTGCTCCGCCGACTCGCAATGGCTGCTGCGCTCCTCGCAAGTCCCCTGCTCATGGCGGGTGCCGTGCACGCCGCCCAAACCTCACCCTCGGTGACCTGGGAGAGCTGGCTGAAGCTGAAGGGCGTCTTCGACCTGCAAGGGCCGCGCAAGTCGGACGGGAAGCTGGTGGCGGCCGCGTTGGGCAACCTCAAGCTCGTCGGCGTCGACGGCGGCGTTACCGACTTCGCGCCCGGCTACGACGTGCCCATCGCCCCCGAGTCCTACATCGCGCTGTCGCCCGGTCTCACGGTTGACAGCGCCGGGTGCGCGTTCGAACCCGACGAGGTGTTCGCCCTCGACCAGCAGCGCCTCGTGAACCCCAACGCGCAAGCGCAGGGCATCACCCGCATCAGCGCCGACGGCACGCGGATCAGCCGGTTCGCGACCATCGACGGCACCTCGTCGCTCAACAGCATCGCGTTCGACACCGGGGGCCAGTTCGAGCACCGCCTCCTCGTCACCGGCATCCTTCCCTCGGCCGGCGTGACGCCGGGTCAACCGGCACCGCCCAACGCGCCGTCGCAGGTGTACGCCATCGACTGTCGGGGCGTGGTCACCAAGGTGGGCCCGCCGGTCGACAAGGCGCTGGAAGGCGGCGCTGCCATCGCGCCGGCGAGCTTCGGCCCCTTCGGCGGTGATCTCATCGTTCCCAACGAGAACGACGGCGCCGTCTACGCCATCAACCCCCAAGGCCAGCTGCAGAAGGTCGTCGACTCGGGGTTGCCGGCAGGCGGGGACACGGGCGTCGAGAGCCTCGGCTTCATCCCGCCCTCGGGCGCGACCCGACTGCTGGTGTCAGACCGGGGCACGCCGGGCAGCCCGCATCCGGGCACGGAGACGGTGCTGCGCCTGCAGGCCGCCGCCCTCGACGCCGCCGGCGTGCTCCCCGACGACCTGATCGTCGTCACCGAGGCGAGCGGCACCGCGCAAGTCGTGCACTGCGCGTCGACGTGCTCGGCCCGCACGTTCGCCACCGGCCCCGCGCCCGGTCACATCGAAGGACACGTCATCGCCATCGCCAAGCCGTTGAAGGCGTCGAGCGACTGGGGCGGGCTGGCGATCATCGCCGGCGTATTGGTCGTCGCCGGCATCGTGCTGTTGGTGGGCGTCAGGCTCCGACTGCGTGGAAGCCGCCGTCCACGTGGATCATCTCGCCCGTCGTAGCGGGGAACCAGTCCGACAGCAGGGCGACGCAGGCGCGGGCGGCGGGCTCGGCGTCGCTCACGTTCCAGCCCAGGGGCGCGCGCTGTGACCACACCTCTTCGAACTTGGAGAACCCGGGGATACCGCGCGCGGCCACCGTGCGGATCGGACCGGCGCACACCAGGTTGACGCGCACGCCGAGCGGACCGAGGTCGCGGGCGAGATAGCGGGCTGTCGACTCGAGGGCGGCCTTGGCCACACCCATCCAGTCGTACTGGGGCCACGCTTGGCGGGCATCGAAGTCGAGGGCGACGATCGAGCCGCCGCCCTTCATCAGCGGCAGCGTCGACTGGGCCAACGCCTTCAACGAGTACGCCGACACCTGTAGGGCCGTCGACACGTCGTCCCACCCGGCGGCCATGAAGTCGCCGCCCAGGCACACCTCCGGGGCGAAGCCGATGGCGTGCAGCACACCGTCGACCTGACCCCACTTCTCCTCGAGCGTTCCCGTGAGCCTCTCGAGGTGCGTCGCGTCCGACACGTCGAGCTCGAGGATGTCGGGCTCGGTGGGCAGCCGTCGGGCCGCCCGCTTGGTGAGGCTCATGGCTCGCCCGAACGACGTGAGCACGACCTCGGCGCCCTGCTCCTGCGCCTGCTTGGCCACCGTGAATGCGATCGACGAGTCGGTCAGCACGCCGGTGACGACGATCTTCTTCTTGTCCAGCAGCATGTCGTGACTCCTAGAGAGGACCGTTCGAATGGCGCCGCTGCGGGAGATGCTCGCGCTTGGTGCGCAGGGCGCGCAGGGCGAAGGCGACGGCGCGGCGGGTGTCGGTGGCGCTGATGACGTCGTCGACGTAGCCCCGCTGGGCGGCGATGGTGGGGTTGCAGTACTGGGCGGCGTAATCGTCCTCGAGGCGCAGGCGCTCCACGTCGTCGATCTCGCCGCTCTTGATGCGCTTGCCGTGCAGCACCTGCACGGCGCCCGGCGCGCCCATCACCGCCAGCTCGGCGTCGGGCCACGCGAAGCAGGCGTCGTTGCCGAGGCCCTTCGAGTCCATCACGATGAACGCGCCCCCGTAGGCCTTGCGCAGCATGACCGACACGCGCGGCACCGTCGCCGCCGCGTAGGCGTGCACCAGCTGGGCGCCGTGGCGGATCATCCCCCGCCACTCGATGTCCTTGCCGGGCTGGAAGCCGGGCGTGTCGACGAACGTGACCAGCGGCAGGTTGAACGCGTCGCAGAACTGTACGAAGCGGGCCGCCTTCTGCGAGGCGGCGATGTCGAGGGTGCCGGCCAGCTGGCACGCCTGGTTGGCGATCACGCCTACCGGCGCACCCTCGATGGTGGCGAGGGCGGTGACCACGTTGCCGGCGTGGCGGGCGCGCAACTCGAGCAGGCAGCCGTCGTCGACCACGTCGGCGATCACGACGCGCACGTCGTAGGCCATCGACGCCGATGCGGGCACGGTGACGGCGGCCGTGGCGCAGTCACGGTCGGCGGGGTCGTCGCAGAACTGGCGGGGCGGTTCCTCCATGTTGTTCGCCGGCAGGAAGGCCAAAACGTCGCGCACGTGCTCGAGCGCCTCGTCCTCGTCGGCGGCGACCAGCGCCGCCACGCCTGTGTGCACGCCATGGGTGGCCGCGCCGCCCAGCGTGTCGTGGCTCACGTCGACGCCGGTCATCTGGGCCACGGGCCCGGGGCCGCTCACGTAGGCGAAGGCGTCGGACGTCATCACCACCACATCGGCGATGCCGAGCAGCAGCGACGGGCCCGACACGCACGGCCCGACCACGACGAGCACGATCGGCACCACGCCGGATGCCTGCACCAGGGCGCGCGCCACCGTGCCCCAGGCGTGGAGCGACACGACGCCTTGGGCCACCTCGGCGCCCGAGGTGTCGAGCACGCCGACGATCGGCACGCCGATGTCGGTGGCCGTGGTGACGAGGCGCGAGAGCACCTCGCCCTCGACCTGGCCGACGGCGCCGTGGTGCTTGCCGCCGGCAAGGCGGAACCACGCCACCGAGCGGCCGTCGAGCTCCCGGATGTCGGCCTCGACGGCCGCGTCGCGCGCGGCGGCCAGCGTGAACAGCGACGAGGGTGACCTCAGCGACCGGCTCCCAAGACGAGCGTGGCGTTGTGCCCGCCGAACCCGAACGAGTTCGACAACACCGGCGCGGGCTCGACGGTGCGGGGCGCCCCCGACACCACCTCGATGGGGATGTCGGGGTCGGCGCTCTCGTAGTTGGCGACCGGCGGCACCTGGCCCTCGGTGAGGGCGAGCAGCGACGCCACCGCCTCGGCCGCGCCAGCGGCACCGATGAGGTGGCCGGTCACGCCCTTGGTGGCGGTCACCGGCGGGACCGCGCCGGCGAACACCTTGTTGAGCGCCTCACCTTCGGCCGCGTCGTTGAGCGGCGTCGAGGTGCCGTGGGCGTTGACGTGGCCGATGTCGGCGGGCGTGAGGCCGGCGTCCTCGATGGCCAGCTCCATGCACGCCATGGCGCCACCGCCACCGGGCGCCGGCGCGGTGATGTGGTACGCGTCGGACGTCCGGCCGTAGCCGAGCACCTCGCCCCAGATGCGGGCGCCCCGCGCCTGGGCGCGGTCCCAGTCCTCGAGCACGAGGAAGGCGGCGCCCTCCCCCATCACGAACCCGTCGCGTCCGAGGTCGAACGGCCGGCTGGCCAACTCGGGCGCGTCGCTACGCGTGCTGAGGGCGCCCATGCGGGCGAACGCAGCGATGGCGATGGGGCTGATCACCGACTCGGCACCGCCAGCCAGGACGACGTCGGCGGACCCGTCCCGCACCATGCGGGCCGCTTCGCCTAGCGCGTGGCTGCCGGCCGCACAGGCGGTGGCGACGCACAGGCTGGGACCCGTCCACCCGGTGCGCATGGCAACGAGGGCGGCGGTGGCGTTGGGCATCATCATGGGCACCAGCATCGGCGTGACGCGGGCGTAGCCCTTTTCGAACAGCACCTGCTCCTCGGCCTCCTGCGTGCGCAAGCCGCCGATGCCGGTGCCGACGACCACGCCACAACGGCTGGGGTCGGCGGCGATGTCGCCCGCGTCGGTGAGCGCGTCAGCGGCCGCGCCGACACCGAGCTGGCTCACCCGGTCGGCCCGGCGCGCCTCCTTGTGGCCCAGGTACTCGGCCGGGTCGAAGTCGCGCACCTCGCACGCGAAGCCGACGGCGAGTTGGTCAGGCGGGTAGGCGGTGATGGGCCCGGCGGTCGACTTGGCCGCCAGCAGCGACGCCCAG
>JAFATL010000645.1 GCA_019243975.1 Actinomycetota bacterium
CCGCAGATGCCGCCCTGGTCGTTGACGTACTGGAAGTAGGCCTTGGCCGCCTGCTCGGTGACCTGGCTGTACTTGTCGAGGTAGTTGCCGTTGAAGAAGGTGGCGCCCACCTTGATGGTGTCGGCGCTCACACCCGTGTCGGTCGACCCGCCGTTGCCGCCCGCCGGCGCCGCCGCACCACATGCCCCGGCCGACTGGGCGCTGGCGGTCCTGGTGCCCGTGCTGCCCGACACGGTCTTGGTTCCGGCCACGGTGGCCGTACCAGTGCCCGTCGACGTGGCGCCGGTGGATGCGGCCGCGCCCGATGCCACCGCCCCGTCCGACGACGATGCGCCGCTGGAGACCGCGTCGGGGTTGGACTGCGTGGCCGCGGCCACCTGGCCGGTGGCGCCGGTGTCGCGCGCCTTGACCTGGCTGACGACGCTGGGCGACGCGCCGCACGCGGCGAGGAACGCGGCCGCCAGCGTGAGCGCGAGGACTTTGCGCATGGACACCCTCCTGACGTCCTCGGTCATCGCGGCGTCCCCCTTCGTCCGGCAACTGACCAGGTGGTCATAGCAGACCTCCGAGAACGAAGGGTGTCAAGGGGCGCCGTAGGCGCGCTGGAGGGCGTCCACCAGCTCGAGGGCGATGCGCTCCACGTCGCCCGGTTCTTTCTGATCGAGACCGAGGACGGGATCGATGTGGGGGTAGTAGGGCGCCTTGTCGAGGTGGCGCAGCAGCAGCACGACCATGGCGACCACGTGATCGGTGTCGACCCCGGGTCGCAGCTCACCGCGCGCTTCGGCACCCTTGGCCAGCGGTCGCAGCGCCTGGGCGAACCGCTGGCTGGTGACCGACCGCACCGCCGCGCCCGCCTCGGGGTCGACCTCGTTGCCGGCCGCGAAGGCGATACCCCGCTCGACCGGGTGCGACTCGAAGAACTCCAACCAGTTGTGGACGATCGTGCGCAGTGTGTCGAAGAACGGGTTGTGCTCGGCGTCGACGTCGGTGAGGGTGGCCTCGCGGATCACTGCGCTGGTGGCGTCGCAAATGCTGGCGAACATGTCGAGCTTGTCGTCGAAGTACTGGAACAACGAGCCCTTGGCGATACCCGCCTCGCGGGCGATGACGTTCAGGCTGCCGGCCGAGAACCCGCGGTTGCCGAACTCCACCATGGCCGCATGGGTGATGCGCTCACGCTTCTCGTCGCTGAGGTTCCACCACGTGTCCGTGGGCACTGGCGACGAATCGTAGATCGCCCGGTCAGGCGGGCTGGGCCCGCACCGGGCGGCCGGGCAACGACTCGAGCACGAGCTCGGTGTCGCGCACGGCGAACTCGCCGTCGACGATCACGTGGGTGATGCCCGTCGACGGGCGCGTGCTCTGCATGTAGGTGGCCTGGTCGGTGACGGTGTCGGGATCGAACACCACCACGTCGGCGTCCGCCCCCACCTGCAGCCGGCCCTTGGTCCTGAACGCCGGCGCGCACGCCTCGAGCACCTTGGCCGGCAGCAGCGTGCTGCGCCGCACCGCCTCGGCGAGTGACTCGCCCTCCTCCCGCCACAGGCGCAGGGCCCGCGAGAAACAGCCGGCGGTGCGGGGATGGGTGACCGCACCGGGCGGCAGCGGCCACACCAGCGGGTCGGCCGTGGGCTCGGTCCACACCGGCGGCATCCCGTCGCTGGCCACGATGGAGTCGGGGAACTGCAGCGACTTGCGCAACAGCGCGTGGTCGTGGGGATCGTCGTCGTTGAGGAAGTCGAAGATCACCAGCCCGGCCGGGTCCATGGCGCGCAGCTCGTTGAGGCGGGCTGCGTCGGCGACGCGTTCGCCGGTGGGCAGATAGGTGAGCACGGTCGTATCCATGCCGCGCGCGGCCAGCTTCTCGGGCGTGAGGAACGCCGCCCCGATGGCGGTCGAACCGGAACCGTAGGGATACGCCTCGATGGTGACGTGGCCGCCTTCGTGCTGGCACCGTTCGACCAGGCCGAGCACGCGCTCGATGTGCTGGCTCGACGTGCTGTTGATGTGGCAGTGGTGCATGTGGGCGCCCGTCTCCCCCGCCGCCCGCACGATCTCCTCGGCGCCGTCGATGCGCACCTCGGGGGTGATCTCGACCAGGTCGCGGCAATGGGTGAACGTGGGCACGCCCGCGTCGGCCGCCAGCTGGGCCACCGCCACGTACTCCTCGGGGTCGGCACCGGGGCAGTAGCCCATCAGCAGGCCGATGCCGATGGCACCGTCGGCGATGTCGGCGCGCAACAGGTCGAGGATCTGTGCGACTTCCTTGTCGGACGCGGCGCGCTGCCAGGCGGGGTCGCCGATGTTGTCGAGGATCGAGCCGAACCCGGCGTCGGGCGGCACGCCCATCACCACCTGCATGCGCGCCGCCGCCCACGACGCCGACCAGCCGTAGTGCACCGGCGAGCCGTGCACCGCCTCGCGCTCGTAGGCGGCGTCGACCGGCGCCCGCCCGGCTTCGAGG
>JAFATL010000738.1 GCA_019243975.1 Actinomycetota bacterium
TTGGCGGGATCGCCCTGCTCGATGCCCATGGCGTGCATGGCGAACAGGCTGGCGAAGACACCCACCATGAAGATCTCGGAGTGGGCGAAGTTGATGAGCTGCAGCACGCCGTACACCAACGTGTACCCGAGCGCGATCAGCGCGTAGATCGCGCCGAGCGTCAGACCGTCGAACGTCTGGGGTCCGAACTGGTCCTTCAGGCAGTGGAAGCAGAGATCGATGGGAACCCCCTCGAACCGCAACGGAGGGCGCCGAAGCGCCCTCCGTTTACGGCCGTGTCGTGTTCAGACGCTCAGGGCTTCGACGTGGTGGTGGAAGCCACGGTCGTCGTGGTGGACCCGCTCGATCCACTCACGGTCGTGCTCGAGCCGCTCGACCCGCCGGAACCGGCCGTGGTGGTGGTTTCGGCGGGCTTGTCGGCCACGATCGTCTGGGACGGGGCGATCTCGGCGCCCTTGACCTCGAACACGAAGAACTGCGTCGAGCCGATGTTGCCGTTCGACTCGAACTTGATCGTCTTCGAGATACCGGCGTAGGAGCCGACCTTGTTGTTGACGTAGTCGAGCAGCGCGGCGCGCGTGGTGTTGCCGGCCTTGATGCCCTTGATGAGGATCTTGGCGGCGTCGTACGCCTCGGGCGAGTAGAGGCCGGGGTCCTTCCCGATGTCCTTCTTGAACTGGTCGTAGAAGGTCTTCAGGGCTCCGGTCGAGGACGAGAAGGCCAGGTTGCACGGGCAGGTGAGCTTGGCGCCCTCGGCGGCGGCGGGACCGGCGGCGGTGACGAAGCCCTTGTCGAGCGAGCCGTCGCCGCTGACGAACGTGCCCTTCACGCCGGCGTCGACCAGCTGCTTGCGGAGCAGGCCGGCGGCTGCGTAGTAGCCGCCGTAGAACACCGTGTCGGCACCGCTGGCCTTGACGGCGTTGACGGTGGCCGAGAAGTCCTGGGCCTTGGGGTCGATGACCTGGGTGGTCGCCGCCTTGATGCCCTTGTCGACCGACAGGCGCTGCACGTCGACGGCGAGGCCCTTGCCGTACTCACTGTTGTCGTTGATGAACGCCACGCTCTTGGGCTTCACCGTCTGCGACAGGTACGAGGCGATACCGCTCGCCTGCAGGGCGTCGTCGGCGATCACCCGGTGGAAGACCGTCTCGGGCGACACGATCGTGGGCAGCTTCACGTTGGTCGCCGACGGGCTGATGAAGACCAGCTTGGCGTCCTGGTACAGCGGGATCAGCGCCTTCGTCTCACCCGAGAAGGCGGGGCCGACGGTGCCGATGATGCTCGTGTCCTGGATGAACTGAGGCGCCACCGTGGTGGCCTGGGCCGGATCGCCCGCAGTGTCGAACTCCTTGAGGGCGATCGTGGGACCGTCCTTCTTGGCGTTCTCCTCGTCGATAGCGACCTTGATGCCATCTCGGATGTTGATGCCGAGGTTGGCGTTGTCGCCGGTCTTGGCGCCGACGAAGCCGATGTAGACGGTCTTGCCGGTGCTCGCGCTGGTCGACTTCTTGCTCTTGCCGCAGGCCACCAGACCCATGGCGGCTACGACAGCGAGAACGGCCACGGCCCGGATCGTCCGGGCCCTTGCGTGAGGCATGTCTTCTCCTGTTCGCCGAGTTCGGGCGGAAGCATACGCACAGACCGGGCAGAATCAACGGGTTGTGACCGACCTGCTCTACCTGCGTGACGCCTACCTCCGTACCTTTCGTGCCACCGTTACGGCCGTCGACACCGAGGGTGGGCGGGTGGCGCTGGACCGAACGGCCTTCTACGCCACCGGGGGCGGCCAGCCCCACGACACGGGCACGCTGGCTGGCTCACGGGTCACCGACGTGCGTAAAGAGGGCGAGCACGTGTGGCACACCGTGGAGGGACCGGTGCCGGCGGTCGGCGACGAGGTGGAGGGCGAGGTCGACTGGGACCGCCGCCACGCTCTCATGCGCACGCACACGGCCCTGCACGTGCTGTGCGGCGTGATCTGGAACGAATGGGGCACCGCGGTCACCGGCGGGAACATGGAGCCGCTGTCGGCGCGGATGGACTTCGAGTTCGACCCGTTGCCGGAGGGTTTCGGCCAGACGGTCGAAGACCTCGTGAACAAGGAGCTGGCGGCGGCGCGGCCGATCGAGGTCACGTTCCTGCCCCGCGCCACCGCGGTGGAGGACGAGGACCTCATCCGCACGAAGGTCAACATGATCCCCGAGAACGTGAAGGAGATCCGCGTTGTCGACATCGTCGGTCTCGACAAGCAGGCCGACGGCGGTACGCATGTCGCCACCACCGACGAGGTCGGCCGTATCCGTGTGCTGAAGACGGAGTCGAAGGGCAAAGGCAACAAGCGCATCCGCATCGAGGTGCTCGATGGCTGAGCTGTCGGCGCTGGAGACGCGGCTGCGCGAGCTCGGCAACGTCGTGGTGGCGTTCAGCGGCGGGGCCGACTCGGCGTTCCTCGCGCGCGTGGCGCACGACGTCCTCGGTAGCGACGGCGCACATGCAGTCACTGCCGTGTCGCCGTCGCTGGCGCCGGAGGAACGCGCTGATTGTGAAGCGCTGGCGCGGGAGTGGGGCCTGCGATGGAGCGCGGTGTTCACCGACGAGCTCGCCGACCCCGCGTACTCGGTCAACGACGGCGAGCGCTGCTACCACTGCAAGGCCACGTTGATGGACGCGCTGGTGCCGCTGGCCAGCGACTCGCGCGCCACGGTGGTGCTGGGCGTCAACCTCGACGACCTCGGCGACCATCGGCCCGGGCAACGGGCGGCGGCCGAGGGCGGCGCCGTGTTCCCGCTGGTCGACACCGGATTCACCAAGGCCGACGTGCGCGACTGGTCGCGCCGGCTGGGCCTGCGCACGTGGGACAAGCCGGCGGCGGCCTGCCTCGCGTCACGCGTCCCGTACGGCACGCCGGTGACCCTGGGCGTGCTCGAATCGGTTGCCAAGGCCGAATCGGCCTTGCGGGCACTCGGGTTTCGGCAACTGCGGGTGCGCCACTACGGCGAGCTGGCCCGGCTCGAGCTCGACGGGCCCGACCTGGAGGCGGCCGTGAGCCGGCGGGAGGAGATCGTGGCGGCGGTGCGTGCGGCGGGCTACACCTACGTCACGCTCGACCTGGAGGGATTTCGGTCGGGCAACCTCAACCAGGCGCTCCGGGAGTCGTAGAAGAACCGTGACCAACGTGCGGGTGAAGCTGACGTTCCCCGAGGCGCTGATCAAGCAGCCCATCATCGGGCGCATGGTCCGTGAGTTCGAGGTGATGCCCAACATCCGGCGGGCGAACGTCGAAGAGGGCTTCGGCTGGGTCATTTGTGAGCTGGGTGGCGAGACCGACGCAGTCGAGCGGGCGATGGAGTGGTTGCACGACCTGGGCGTGCAGGTCGACCGCCTCGGCGACGTGGTCGAGAGCTGAGGAGGCGCGGTGCGCAGGATCCTGAGCCTGGTGATCTTGTTGGCGATCCTGACCGGCGGCGACCTGCTGCTGCGCAACATCGCCGAGCAGCAGGTGGCCGACCAGGTGAAGTCGGAGATGCCTGCCAACGCGCACGTCAGCGCGAGCATCCCCGTCTTCCCCTTCGTGCCCCGTGTTGTGTTCTGGGGGTCGGTGCCCAAGGTCAACGTGAAGGTCACCAACGTGCAGGGCCCGCCGCTGAACCTGGCCGAGGCGCGCGTGTCGATCAGCGGCGTCGTAGTCAACCGTCATCATCTGCTGAACAAGCGACGCATCGAGCTCGTGTCGATCGACAAGGGCACCGTTGAAGCGGTCGTGACCCAGGACGCGTTGAGCGACGTGCTGCACGCGCCCGTCAAGATCACCGGCGGCACCGTGTCGCTCACCGTGGCCGGGCAGTCGGTGACGGTGAAGCCGTCGATCGACAAGAACAACCACCTCGTGCTCACACCGGTCGGCAGTGGCGGCGAGGTGCGCACCCTCGGGCTCGGCCAGGCCAACCTGGTGCCGTGCGCCGGTTCGGTGTCGGTGGAGGAGGGCAAGGTGCGGGTGTCGTGCTCGTTCACCCACATCCCCGACTCGTTCGTGAGGGCGGCCAACGGCAAGTAGCCAGCTCGACGAGGCCGTCGCTGCGTTCAGCGCGGCCGTCGAGGCAGCGGTCCCGGCGTGGGTGGAGCGCTCGGTGATCGCCACGCTCGAGTGGCAACAGAAGCCCGTCACGGACGACGTCCGGGCCGCGGCGGGCTCGGCCGGGCGGGACGCGGAGGCGCACGTGGCCGGCCGCCTGCGGGCCCTGTTCGACGCCGACATCGACGCCCAGGCGACCACACCGCTGTCGATCCTGCGCGACGCCGTCTCGTTCCCGACCGCCGTCCTGCGGCAGGCCGGGGCCGACGCCGTGCGTCGGGACATGTACGCCGTGGAGGCATTTCCCGACGACGAGTTCGCCCTCACCCCGGCGTCGCTGGCCGACGTCTCGGAGGACCTCGTCGAGCTCGGTATCCGGTGGGGGGCGGCCAAGGCGTGGGCCCACAAGGAGCGGCACGGCTCGTGAGGCCGACCCCGTGAAGGTCGCCGCCTACGTGCCCGACCTGATGGACCGATCCAAGCTGGCGGCGGCCGCCCCAGGCACGAATTTCGTCTCGAACCCTCGACTTCTGGTCGAGGTTGAGGCTGATCTGGTGGTCCTCGACCTGTCCCGGCCGGGCGTTTTGGAGGCGCTCTCGGGCCTCGCGCACACCCGCACCATCGGCTTCGGCAGTCACGTCGATGTCGAGACTTTGCAGGCGGCTCGCGAGGCCGGATGCGACCTCGTACTGGCCCGCTCGGCCTTCTTCGCCCGGTTGCCCGGCGTGCTCGATCAAGGCCCGTCTGCAAAGATGACCGACTCGTAAACCGGCCAACGGTTGGGGGTCCCTGTGCGATCACTGGTCAGTCGCGCGTGCGTCACCGGCACGCTGATGCTCTTCGTGGTGCTCCAGGCAGTGGCGAGCGCGCCACCGGCGGCGGCGAGGACCGCTCGCACGCACAACACCGATCACGTCGCTGACGCGCCTGCGCCCGCGGCCACCGCGCCGTCGGCCGACACGCCGACCACCGCCGCACCGGCGGCCGACCCGGCTCCGGCGGCATCGACGCCGACCACCGCGGCACCGGCGGCCGACACTGCAGCACCGGCGGCCGCGCCGGCCCAGGCCCAGGCCCAAGCCAGCGGTCCGAGCGTGTCGATCAACGACGTGTCGCAGCTCGAGGGCAACGGCGGCGGCAACAACCCCTTCGTGTTCACGATCACCCTGTCGCACGCGGTGATGAACCTGAACCAGCAGATCACCGTGCACTACACGACCCAGAACGGCCCGGCACCGGCCGCCACCCCCAACCAGGACTACACCCCGGTCTCCGGTGACGTGGTCTTCCGCCTGGCCGACGACTCCAAGACGGTCAGCGTCCCCGTGCGCAAGGACGCCGTCAACGAGCCGACCGAGCACTTCTCGGTCGTCATCACCAGCGCCACCGGTCCCAACGGCGACCTGTTCATCAAGGACGGCACCGGCGTGGCTGACATCCTCAACGACGACGGGCCCACGCTGAACTTCGACCCGGCGACGGTCGCCAAGCCCGAGGGCAACAGCGGGACCACGCCGTTCCAGTTCACGATCAAGGCGTCTGACTCCGACCCCAACTTCGACGTGGTCGTCGACTGGACCACCGTCGACGACAGCGCCACTTCACCGTCGGACTACCAGGCGCAGTCGGGCCAGCTGGTGTGGCCGCACGGTACCCATGACCTGGTGAAGACCATCACCATCAACGTCGTCGGCGACACGACCAGCGAGCCCGACGAGAACTTCCTGGTGAAGCTGTCGAACCCGCAGTTCGGCACCATCGGCGACAACGGCACGGCGACGGGCACGATCCAGAACGACGACACGGCCGTGGCGCTGGACGTGGGCGACGTCTCGGTGAAGGAGGGCAACTCCGGGACCACCTCGGCCCAGGTCACCGTGAAGTCGCCCAGCTCGGCCACGCTGGCCACGACCGTGCACTGGGCAACCGCCGACGGCACCGCCGTGGCCCCGTACGACTACGTGCCCGCCAGCGGCGACCTCACGTTCAACCCCGGTGACACCGAGAAGACGATCACCGTGCAGGTCAAGGGCGACACCTTGCGGGAGCCCGACGAGGGGTTCTTCGTGAACCTCACCGACCCGCAGAACATCGGCATCAACAAGGGCCAGGGCGTCGTCACCATCCAGAACGACGACACCAGCCCGAGCGGCCAGGTCACCACCGGTCCGGGCAGCCCCGGCGGGCCGCACATCCGCGAGTTCGGCCCCGACGGCAACCCGATCGGGTGCTGCGGGTTCTTCGCGTCCAACCTGACCGGCGGCGGCGCGTTCGTGGCACGCGGCGAGCTCGACGGCGACGCCAACGACGGCCAGGAGGTCGTGATCGGCGCCGGCAAGGGTGACGCCCCGTGGGTCGACGTGTACCGGGCCGACGGCACTGCCCTCGCCAGCTTCCTCGCCTACGACCCGAACTTCCGCGGCGGCGTGCGCGTGGCCGTCGGCAACGTCGAGGCCGACTCGTCGGTCAACGAGATCATCACCGGCGCCGGTCCTGGCGGCGGCCCCCACGTGCGCATCTTCAGCTCGGGCGGCACGCCGATCGGCGGCTTCATGGCCTACGACCCGCACTTCGTCGGCGGCGTGTACGTCGCCTCCGGCAACGTCGACTCGGCACCGGGCGACGAGATCGTCACCGGCACCGGCCCGGGTGGCGGTCCCCACGTGCGTGTGTTCTCCGGCCTCTCCGGCAACCCGCTTGGCGGCGGCTTCTTCGCCTACGACGGTGCGTTCACAGGCGGCGTCACCGTGGCCGTGGGCAACGTCGACGGCTCCGGCCTGAGCGAGATCGTCACCGGACCCGGTCCGGGCGGCGGGCCCAACGTGCGCATCTTCTCCGGCGCGGGCTCACCGGTCGGCGGCTTCCTCGCCTACGACGGCACGTTCCACGGCGGCGTGTTCGTGGCCGCCGGCAACCTCAACGGTGGCGGGGCCGACGAGATCGTCACCGGC
>JAFATL010000746.1 GCA_019243975.1 Actinomycetota bacterium
CGGCGAGCTCGACGTCGATACGGCCACCCTCCTGCGCGACATCGTCGTGGTTCTCACGGAGGCGCCCTCGGGTGCGCCCCAGGTCACCGTCGACCTCACCGAGCTGCAGTTCATGGACTCCACCGGCCTGGGCGTGATGGTCGAGGCCCTCGCCCTGCTACGCACCGCCGGCGGCGACCTGCGCCTGCGCTCGCTCAACGGCTCACCCAAGCGCGTCGTCGAGCTCACCGGCCTCGACAAGGTCTTCGATATCGCGTCATAACGGGTCGTTCACCCAAATGTTCACGACTTCGTAATGGGTGCCAGAGGGGTCGGGGCAGGACAACTAGGGTGATCCGTCGAACCAGTTCACTGGGACCCTGATCGTCGCAACCGTTCTTCACACGCGAGGGGAGTGCTGGGGTGGGAGGGCCGAACGCCACACGGGAGGAAGTTGCCCGCCTGTTCGGCCGCGTCGCCTTTGGGGCCACCGCCGCCGACCTCGACGCCTGGTCGCACCAGCCCTACGAGGCGGCCGTCGACCACCTGCTCAACGTCCCCGCCACCGCGTCGCGCCTGCCCCAGGGCGACGACCCCGAGCGGGCCAGCCTCGAGCAGAAGCCGATGGACGATTACTCGCCGCTGCACTCGATGCAGCAGTGGTGGCTCGAGCGCATGCGCACCGCCCAGTACCCGCTGGAGGAGCGGCTGACGCTGCTGTGGCACGACCACTTCGCCACCGCCGCCCGCAACCCCGACGTGCCGCCGACGCTGGTGTTCCGCCAGATCCAGACCCTGCGGGGCCACGCCCTCGGCAGCTTCCGCAACCTCGTCACCGACGTCAGCACCGACCCCGCCATGCTGCTGTGGCTCAACGGCGCCGAGAGCATCGGCGGCAAGCCCAACGAGAACTACGCGCGTGAGCTGATGGAGCTGTTCACGCTCGGCACCCACCCGCAGGTGTACTCCGAGACCGACGTGCGCGAGGCCGCGCGCGCGCTCACTGGGTGGACGGTCGACGGCAACGGCAACGCGCAGTTCGTGCCGTCCCGCCACGACACCGGCACCAAGCGGGTGCTCGGGCGCACCATCAACAACGGCGGCGCCACCGAGTACCAACAGCTGATCGAGGCGGCCCTGGCCCAGGCCACGTCGGCGCGCTTCATCGGCTACAAGCTGGTCGCCGGCCTGGCCTACCAGCCCTCGACCACCGACCTCGTCAACAACCCCGACCCGCTGGTCGCCAAGGTGGGCGACAGCCTGCGCCGGTCCAACTGGGACATCAAGACGGCGGTGCGCACGCTGCTGTTGTCCGACGAGTTCCGCCACACCAACGGCAGCGACGGGCGCCGCTACGTGAAGTCGCCGGCCGAGGTGATCGTGGGGACGGTCAAGGCGCTCGGCGTCACCGCCAACAACCAACCCATCGCCGACGCCATGGGAACGATGGGCCAGCAGCTGCTGGTGCCGCCCAACGTGGGCGGCTGGCCCAAGGGCCGGCGGTGGCTGTCGTCGTCGACGCTGGTCGCCCGCTACGGCTGGGCCCTCACCGCGTACGGGCGGTGGCAGCAGGGCCCGGTGTTGCGGCCCGCCCTCCCCGTGCCGACCGACCTCAACGCGTGGGCGGGGCTGTTCGGCCTGTCGGCGCTGTCGGGCGTGACCGCCGACGCGCTGCGCCACTACGTCGACACCCGCAAGAGCGCTGCCCCCGAAGAGCTGCAGGCCGGGATCATGTGCCTGCTCCTCACCAGCCCCGATTGGATGGTCGTGTGATGGCGAGCAACGGGTTCTCTCGCCGCCAGTTCCTCACCGGTGCCGGGGGGCTGGCGGGCGCGACGCTGCTGGCGCCCGTCGTGCTGCGCGGCGGCGCGTGGCTGGGTGAAGCGATCGCCGACCCCGCCACCGCGGCCCGGCGGCGTCTCGTGGTCGTGTTCCTCACCGGCGGCAACGACGGCCTCAACACCGTCATCCCCACCGGCGACCTGCGGGGCGCGCCGCGCTACTCGGTGTACCGCAAGGTGCGGCCGAGCATCGCCTACGACCGCACGCAGGCGCTGCCGCTCGGTCGCGGGGCCGACGCTGCGCAACAGCTTGGCCTCAACCCCCGCCTGTCGACGTTGCACCGTCTGTACGGCGACGGTCGGATGGCGATCGTGCAGGGCGTCGACTACCCGCACCACTCGTACTCGCACTTCACCTCGGCCGACCTGTGGCACGCGGGTGCACCCGACAACGGCCCCGACTCCGGTTGGCTGGGCCGCCACCTCGACCGGGTGGGCATGGGCGAGGGCGAGCTGCGCGCCGCGGGCGTCGGCACCGACCTGCCGCTCATGCTGCGGGGGCACGACCAGTTGGGCGGCGAGATCGCGTCGCTGTCGTCGATGGTGTTCGCCGACGGCAACAGCCCCGCCACCGTCGCCCGCCACCAGGCCATGGCCGCGTATGCGGGCTACCCGTCCAGCGATCCCGTGCGCCACGCCGCCGGCGTGCAGGCGGGCGCGGCGGTGTCGTTGGTCGACCGGCTGGCGAAGGCGCCCCGGCCCGCCGCGTCACCGCGGGCGATGACCAACTCGATGCTGACGGCCCGCACCCTCCTCGAACAGGACCTCGGGGTGGAGTGCGTGTTCGTCCCCCAGCCGGCGAGCTACGACAACCACGCCGCCCAGCGCACCAACCACGAGGCCGCCCTGCAGGACCTCGACGCCGGCATCGAGGCGTTCTTCTTCGGCACCGAGCGGGGCGTGCCCCTC
>JAFATL010000099.1 GCA_019243975.1 Actinomycetota bacterium
GAGACACATGCCCACGACGACACCCACGCGACCGCGAACGCGGAAGCGGCCCCCGCCGGAGCCCGAGCGCACGCCGGTCATCGTCACCCAGGGCCTCACCAAGGTGTACCCGGGCCACGTCATGGCCGTCGACGACCTCGACCTCACGGTCTTCCACGGTGAGATCTTCGGGCTGCTCGGCCCCAACGGCGCGGGCAAGACGACGACCGAAGGCATGCTCACCACGCGCGTCATCCCGACCAGCGGCCAGGCCATCGTCGGCGGCGTCGACGTGGTCGCGCAGCCGGCCAAGGCCAAACGCCTGATCGGCGTCGTCCCCCAGACCAACACGCTCGACCGCAGCCTCAACGTGTGGGAGAACCTCTACTTCCACGGCCGCTACTTCGGCATGGGCGGCAAGCAGGCGCGCACCGCCGCCGACCGCGAGCTCGAGCGGTTCCGCCTGGCCGACCGGGCCAAGGCCCAGGTGCTCGAGCTGTCGGGCGGCATGGCGCAGCGCCTGATGGTGGCGCGGGCGATCCTGCACAGCCCGGCCATCCTGTTCCTCGACGAACCCACCGCCGGCCTCGACCCCCAGAGTCGCCTGGCGTTGTGGGACATCCTCCAGGAGTTGCACGACGCCGGGCAGACGATCCTCCTCAGCACGCACTACATGGAGGAGGCCGATCAGCTCTGCCACCGGGTGGCGATCATGGACCACGGGCGCATCCTCGCCCTCGACACCCCGGCCCGGCTCAAGGAGAGCTTGGACGCGGGCGCCGAGATCAAGATCTCGGCTCGGGGCGACCTCGAGGGTCTGGTCACCGCCCTCAAGCGACTGAGCGGCTCGCGTGACGTGACCCTCGTCGACAAGACCGTGCGCGTCACCTTGGCCAAGCGCGAACGCGCCCTGCCGCGCGTCATCGCCGCCGCCGAGAAGGCGGGCTACCCGATCACCGACATCTCCGTCGACGAACCAACGCTGGAGAGCGTGTTCGTCCAGCTCACCGGAAGGGACCTTCGCGAGTGACCGACATCGCGCTCACCGCCAACCCCGTCACGCCCACGCTCGACGCCACGCCCGCGGGCGCGTTCGTGGCCATGCTCGGCCGCGACCTCCGCGTGCTGCTCAAGACGTTGCCTGTCTTCCTGCTGCGCACCGTGATGCAGCCCGTGCTGCTGATGTTCGTGTTCACGTACGTGTTCCCCCGCATCGGCCAGGCGGTGGGCGGCGGGGGAGCGGCGGCGGCTGCTTTCTCGACGTTGCTGGTATCGGGTGTCGTCGGGCTGTCGATGATCTTCCAGGGCATCCAGTCGGTGGCGCTGCCGCTCGTGCAGGAGTTCGGGTTCACGCGCGAGATCGAAGACCGCGTGCTGGCGCCGCTTCCCGTCTGGGCGGTCGGCGCCCAGAAGATCGCCAGCGGCGCGCTGCAGGCGCTGGTCGCCGCCATCGTGGTGTTCCCGTTCGGCTACCTCATCCCGACCACGAGCGTGCACCTGCGCTTCGACTGGCCGGTGCTGCTCACGGTCACGCCCCTGGCCTGCATCCTGTGCGCCGCCCTCGGCCTCGCCGTCGGTACCAGCTTCGACAGCCGGCAGGTGCCGCTGATCTTCACGATCATCGTGTTGCCGATCACGTTCCTCGGCGCCGTGTACTACCCGTGGAGCTCGCTCACGCCGATCGGGTGGCTCAAGGTCGGCGTCCTCGTCAACCCGCTCATCTACATCAGCGAAGGGTTGCGGGCGGGGCTCACCAACGTGCACCACATGCCGTTGGTCGCCGTCTACGGGGCGATGCTCGGGTACACCGCGTTGCTGGGCGCGCTCGGCATCCGCGGCTTCAAGAAGCGGGTGCTGCTCTAGCCCGGCCCGAGGTTCAGAAGGAGACCGACGCCTCGAGGCGCTCGAGCTCGTCGAGGAACTCGCGCAGCTCGTCGGCGGAGAAGAGGTTGCGGTGGCGGCTGACGGTGAGCCATTGCTCGACGAGCGCGGTGGCTGCTTCGCCGAGTTCGCCCCAGAGGCCGAGCAGCCGGTCCTGTACGCGGGACGCGCCCTCGTAGGTCGCCCCCTCGAGGTCGGCTCGCCAGCTGCTGATCAGGTCGTTGGTCTCAACCACGGTGTGTGCTTTGCTCCGCTCGCATGTGAATCGTTCAACGGTCCGGCCCGGCCATACGTTCCCAATCGGCAGGCCAGCGACGCATGTCACCAGTTTTGTCGACGTTTCTGCCCAACTGGGGTCGGGCTAGCATGAGCGCCGCCACGGGCTGTGGCGCAGCTTGGTTAGCGCGCTGGTCTGGGGGACCAGAGGTCCCGAGTTCAAGTCTCGGCAGCCCGACTCGACAGCTGGAGGCGCGGTTCACGCCGCGCCGTCCCTGGGTAGGCCCAACGGCATGCTCAGCGTGAAAGCGCAGTTCATCTTCTACCTGGCCGCCACGATCTGCCTCGTCATCGCGGCGCTGGCGGAAGGGGGCCGTGGGCGCGGCATCACCGGCCGCATCTCGCTCCTCCCGCTCGGCCTGGCCCTGTGGCTGTTCCCGACTATGTGGAATACCGGGCACGCCGCCTTCAAGTAACCCCCCGAAATTCGGTCAAATGCCGCAGGGAGGGCTGTCGGCGGCCGTGTGACGGACGTGACCAGCGGAAATCGACATGGAACCGTAACCTGGGGCCGCAAGGGGCGTTGTACCAGTAGATGACCCAGGAGGCCCGCATGATGACGCAGCGCACGACCCCGGCGTCGACGTGGCGCACCTGCGAGG
>JAFATL010000527.1 GCA_019243975.1 Actinomycetota bacterium
CCGGTGTGGAACCAACCGTCGGTGAAGGCGCGCGCCGTCTCCTCGTCGAGGCCGAAGTAGCCGCGCACGATGGTGGGGCCTTTCAGCCAGATCTCGCCCACCTCGCCAGCCGCCACCTCGTTCCCGTCAGGGTCGGCGATGCGCAGCTCGATGACCGGTGACAGTGGCTTGCCGACACTCTCGGGGTTGCCGACGTAGGCCTGGCCGAAGTTGCCGATGGCGGCGCCCGACGTCTCGGTGAGGCCGTAACCGTTCCCCGGCGCGGCGCGCGACTTCGTCTGCTCGTCGATGCGGCGGACCAGCTCGGGCGGAACGAGGGTGGCGCCCGACGAGATGCCGCTGAGCGACTTCAGTTCGATGCCCTTGGCGGCTGCCACCTCGAGCAGCTCGAACACCGTGGTGGGCACGCCGGCGACCGCAGTGACCTGCTCGCGCTCGATCAGGTCGACGGCCTGCGCGGCGTCCCACTTGTACATGAGCACGACCTTGCCGCCCGCCGCCGTGTAGGGAAGCAGGAACGACTGCAGCCCGCCCACGTGGAACAGCGGGAACGTCAGCAGCGTGGCCATCGGCAACGGCGGGGGAGCGTTGGGGTCCGGCGCCGGCGCGCTCTCGGCCACTGCCATCGAGAGATATACGCCCTGCATCAGGAAGTTGCCGAAGTTGCGCTGGGTTTGCACCGCGCCCTTGGGGCGGCCGGTGGTACCCGACGTGTACATGATCGTGGCGTCGGCGTCGGGGTCGATGGTGAGGTCGGGGAGCGGTGGGTCGTCGCCGTACGCGACCTCAGACCACGGGACTGCAT
The DNA here is from genome assembly GCA_019243975.1 of Actinomycetota bacterium. Lineage (GTDB taxonomy): Bacteria > Actinomycetota > Acidimicrobiia > Acidimicrobiales > JAFATL01 > JAFATL01. The sequence continues at coordinate 806 of JAFATL010000527.1, forward strand.
TGTCGATCTTGGCGTCGCCGCGGATCAGCACGGTCGACTGCAACTTGGTCTCGCTGATGTGCGGGGCGATGCGCTCGGCCCGTTCCTCGTCGGCGAACAGCACGACGCTGCCGGAGTCGGCCAGCCCGTACGCCAGCTCGGGGCCGGTCCACCACGCGTTGAGCGGCACGGCCACCCCACCAACTGCCTGCACGGCCCAGAAGGCGATGGCGTACTCGGGGTAGTTACGGGTGGCGATGGCGACGCGGTCGCCGAGCTGCACGCCGTGCTCGATGAGCCAGCGGACCGTCGAGCGCACCATGCGGTGGGCATCGGCGAACGTGATGCGCTCGTCCTCGTAGACGAGGTAGACGTTGTCGGCGAACGCCGCACTCACGTCCCAGATGGCGCGCAGCGAGGGCGGTGCGTTCACGAAGACCTTCGTCGGCACCCCCCGGATGTCAACCGTCTGGATCTCGAACATGCCGGCCGTGGTGTCCACGTCCGGAGAACTTAGCGTTTGTTCGGTTATCGTTCGCGGGTGGCGACGGCCAAGCGTCCGGGCAAGGCAGCGATCATGCGGGCCGCCATCGAGGTGATGGGGGAGGACGGCTATGAGGGCGCGTCCACGCGCGACATGGCCGCCCGGGCCGGCGTGTCAGTGGCCGCGCTCTACTATCACTTCCCCTCCAAGCAGGACCTTCTGCGGGAGTTCCTCGACGAGTCCTACGACGTCACGCTGGCTCGCATCGAGCGGCGGGCTGCCCGCCACACCGCACCGGTCGATCAGCTGCAGGAGATCGTCGGCACGATCATCTGGTCGGCCCTCCATGACGACTTCGCCCGCCGAGCCGCCTTCGTGGTGGCCAGCGAGTACCTCCGCCTCGACCCGCCCGAGCGGGCCGCCATCGAGCTGAAGCGCAAGGCGCTGCTGGACTTGGTCGAGGGCGTGGTGCGGGACGGCGTGAAGAAGCGCAAGTTCAAGTGCGACGAACCGCGCGAAGCAGCGCGCGCCATCATCACCCTGGCGCAGTCGGTGTCAGCGGTCGAGCACGAGATCGGCCGCCCCCTCGACGACCTCATCGCCCTCTACCAACGCTTCGCGGTGGCGCTGGTTCGGTAGCCCCGCCAGCTCTCGTCGATAGTCATCAGACCGTAAAGCCCGTGTAACGAAATGGGAACATACGTTCGTTATACTAAGTGCTGCAGGGTGGAAAAGCCTCGAGAACCGGGCTGACGGTTCTCCCTCTGACGTGCTGACACCGTGGCGCGGGCGGTGGGGAGGAGGTAGCTGGGTTGCATCCCGGGGAAGCGGCGAAGGTGCTGCGAACAGCGCTGCTGTCACTACGTCCCGACGCGCTGTCGGGGCGTGAGTGCGCGTCGCTGGCCGAGGAGCTGGCCCGCACCGCCAAGTCCTGCGAAGCGGCCGCCGCGTCATTGGCTGCATGGGCGTCAGATCGCGGTGCCTACCGCGACAAGGGGTTCACCGATGGCGCCGAGTGGTTCGCACGGGCGTCGGGCTCGTCTCCCACCGCGGCCAAAGCGGCCATGGAGACGGCCTGGGCCGTCGAGGAGTGCCCGCAGACCAAAGCAGCGGTACTCGCAGGCGACGTGTCGATGGAACAGGCCGGCATCATCGCCCGCACCGAGTTCGCGGTGCCCGGGTCAGAGGCCGACCTGCTCGGAGTGGCGAAGAGCTCAAGTCTCAAGTCCCTGAAGGACACAGCGCGCGACACGCGCCTCGGCTCGATGGACGTCGACGAGCTGGCGCGCCGGCAGCGCAAGGCACGCTGCTTCCGGCACTGGCGCGACGAGCTGGGCATGATCCGCGGCACCTTCGCCCTCACGCCTGAGGTCGGCGTCCCGATCGTCAACGGCCTCGACGCCGAGGCCGACCGCCTGCGCAAGGCAGCGAAGAAGCAGGGCGAGCCCGAGGCGTGGGAGGCCTACGCCGCTGACGCCCTGGCGGCGCGGCTACAGGGCGGCGGGCATGTCAGGGGGTCACGGGCGGAGCTCGTGGTGGTAGCCGACATCAACGCGCTTCGGCACGGCCATGCCGAACCGGGCGAGCCCTGCCACGTCGTGGGTGGCGGGCCGATCCCGGTCGAGGTGGCGCGGGAGCTGTCGAAGGACGCCTTCATCAAGGCGGTGCTGCACGACGGTGTCGACGTGCTGCGGGTCGAGCACTTCGGCCGCCACATCAAAGCCGAGCTGCGCACCGCCCTCGAGCTGGGCCCGGCACCGCAGTTTCCCGGCAAGACCTGTTGTGAACCGGGATGCGGTCGGCAGCACAACCTCGAGTGGGACCACGTCGACCCGGTCAACAACAACGGGCCGACGTCGTTCGACAACCTCAAACCGCGCTGCTGGCCCCATCACCGCGACAAGACCGAGCGCGATCGAAAGGCCGGGTTGCTCAGACCGAAAGCGTCAGCGGAGCGAGGGCCGCCGTGATTTGAAGGGTCCCGCGTTCGGGTGAAGGTGGCGGCTAGGTCGAGAGGTGCTTGGGGTTGGCGACGGCCAGCTTGTCGCGCACGGCCATGGCCAGTGACGCCCAGTCATCGCCCGCGTGGGGCGGCGTGTCCTGGGCAAGCTCGCGCTCGACGATGGCCAGCATGTTGGCGGCGACGCGGGCGTGGAACGAGAGCCGGCCGGAGGTGCCCGGCATGACGTCCTCGGTGAGGTAGCCGCGCACGGCGTCGAGGATCTCGCGAGCAGTGGGCCGGCCGAACAGACCCGGCTCGTCGGGCAAGGAAGCTGGCAAGGGAGCGGCGCGCGCCGTGTTCCACTCGTCAGGCGCGAGAAGCTCGATGAGGTCCCACTCCTGCTCGGCGACTCGACGGCCGATAGCCGCCAGTTCGTGCGACCGCACCGCGCCCATGAGGTGCACGGACGCCTGACCCATGCAGCCGATGCCCCATTGCAGGGTCTTTTGCACCAGCCACCAGTGCAGGGCGTCGCGGTCGACTGGGCGCCCGCCCGCTCCCTCGTACGCAGCGACGAGTTGGTCGATCGTGCCCACGCCGCCGACCTCGAGCGGCGCGCCGAAGCGCCACGCCTTCACGCACAGCCACCCCAGGTCCTCGAGCGGATCACCGAGGTGCACCAGCTCCCAGTCGATGGCCGCGGCCAGACCGCGCTCGTCGACGATCACATTTCCCATCCGCAGGTCGCCGTGGACGATCGTGGTGGCAGTGCGCTCGGGCCGGTTGGCGATCAGCCAGTCGTAGGTCCTCTCGAAGGTCGGGCTCTTGTCGGCGATGAGCTCGTAGCTGCTCCAGTACTGCGCCAGGGAGTCGACTTCATGGGCACCCGGCAACTCGTTCACGTCGATGGCATGCAGTCCCGCAAGGAACCGACCCAGGTCATCGACCAGCACGCCGCGCGCCGACGCGAACTCGTCGTCGCGCAGGATGCGCCGGGCCAGCGTCTCGCCCGGCACGCGCGTCATCACCAGGCCGGCGGTGCCCAGCACGCTGCCGTCGTCGTCGACCAGCACCTCGGGAACGGCCAGCCCCGCCCGATGGCAGGCGCGCATGGCGTCGGCCTCCAGCCGCATCGAACCGGGAAGACCGGGTCGCCCGGGCGGGTCGCGCCGCAGGATCAACGGGCGCCCGCCTGCCTCGAAGGACCATGTCTCGCGCGACGCGCCGCCGCTCAGCCGTTGCAGGTTGTCGATGGCGACCGGGCCGAGAACCGGCTCCAGCAATGACGCCAGGGCGTCAGATACCGACGTTGGTTCCAACCGGCGTGTCCTCGATGATCTGATCGAGGTACTCCGACAGGCCGGCGCCCTGGAGATCGCCGTAGGACCAGTGCGTCATGCCTTCGGTGATACGGGTGACCATGTCTTCGCGGCGGTTGCGCAGCGGTATGTTCGACCACACGTCGCCCTTGACCTCGTACACGTGGTCGTCGGTGGTGACGATCACGCGGTTGGCGGTGGGGTACCACTCGGGGTCGTAGTCGGAGCTGAGCTCGACCTTGCGGATCGGCACCGACCGGTCGTCGCCGTAGCGCTCCACGTCGTAGAGGAAGCCGTGGGCGGCGCGGGCGTCGGGGTCGTCCTCCCGGCCCGAGATGGTGAGGGCGAAGCCGAGCTTGGGCCCGAGGTTCACCGTGAGCCAGCGGTACCACCAGATGTTCTGCCAGAAGCGCGGGCCCCACGAGTGGTCGCGCAAGCCGAGGGCGTCGGACAGCTGGAACGTCTGGTCGCCGACGGTGATCGTCCCCGCGCTCGACATGTGCTGCTCGGTGTGGCCGCGGGCGAACATCTTCTCGGGGTCGAGGTCGGGCTTGTCCTCGCCCTCCTCCCACTCCGGCTCGCCCCCCCACGCCGGCCCGACGTTCTTCAAGTTGAGGGCGAGCGTGCAGGGCACGTGCGGGTTGTTCTGGAAGGCAGTACGGGGGTCGGCCATCTCCTTGGGCCGCTCGAGCAGGCAGACCTTGCCGTCGTAGGAGATCTGGTGCTCCTCGTAGGGCTTGATCACCTCGAAGCGCAGGCCGCCGGCGTTGTGCTCGGTGTGTCCCTCGATCTTGGGGCGCTTGAACATGAAGCCCACCGAGCCGTCGGGCAGGTAGAGGCACACCGTCATCTCGGCGTAGCCCTCGTTGGGCCGGTTGCCCATCCGCACCCAGCCGCCCATGTTCAGCTTCTGGTCGAAGAAGTTGTAGTAGCGGCTCTCGTTGAAGTTCGACGCCTCCTCCGCCGGGTGGAGGTAGTCGTCCTCGAGGTCTCGTCGCATGCGCACCATGTGCAGACCATAGCCACGAAACTGAGCGACTGTTTAGTTGGCGCAGTAGGGTCACTTCGTGGCCTACGAACAGATCACCTACGAGCAGCGGGACGACGTCGCTGTCATCACGCTGAACCGGCCCGACAAGCTCAACGCGTGGACGCCGCTGATGAGCCTGGAGATGCAGCAGGCCATCGAGGGCGCCGATGCCGACCGCTCGATCGGGGCCGTCGTCCTCACTGGGGCCGGCCGCGGCTTCTGCGCGGGGGCCGACATCAGCGCCGTCTTCGACGCCCAGCTGCAGGGCGACACGAAGGCCAGTCGGCCGTTGTCGACCCGCGACTGGATCGAGCTCATCCGGTCGACCAAGCCGATCGTGGCCGCGGTGAACGGGCCGGCGATCGGCATCGGGCTGACGATGATCCTGCCGTTCGACCGCATCGTCTGTGCTGACGGCGCCAAGCTGAGCGTGCGGTTCGTAAAGATGGGATTGGTGCCCGAGCTGGCCAGCTCGATGTTCCTCCCGGCCCGGTGCGGGCTGGGCGGCGCGTCTGACCTCATGCTGTCGGGGCGCACCGTCCTCGCCGACGAGGCGCTGCGGATCGGGCTGGTCGACGAGGTCGTGGATCCCGACGCGCTGCTCGACGCCGCCCTCGAACGAGCCCGCTCCTACGCCGAGAACTCGCCGGCGGCCGTGAAGTCGATCAAGGCCCTCATCACCCAGAACATGAACGAGGTCGACTCACTCGCTGCCCAGCGACGTGAGATCGAACGGCTGCAAGAGGCTTACAAGTCGCCGGAGCACAAGGAAGCAGTGGCCGCCTTCATGGAGAAGCGCAAGCCCGTCTTCCGTTGACGTGACCTGCTGAGCTAGAAGGAAGCATGCGGCGGGCGGCGGTTGGTTCGGTAGTGGCGGTGTTGCTCCTTGCGGCCGGTTGCGGCTCGACCGTGCCCGTGAGCGGCCGAGCTTCGGCGACGCCCGGTGGATCAGAACTCGGAGCCCCGACCCCGGACGCCGCCAACGCGGACGCACCCGGCGGTTCGTCGCCGGCGGGCACGAGCGGAGGTGGGAGTGCGGCCGCGGCCGCGCCGGGCCGGACGGCAGCGACGGCGACCGGCAAGACGAGCGCCACGATCTCGTCGACGTCGCCGAACACCAAACCATTGACCCTCGGCCTTCTCAACCTTCCCGACACCACGGGCGTGGCGGCGGCCTTCGGCGCCCAGAACTACACACAAGGCGTGACCTGGCAGCAGGCCACCCGTGCACTCGTCAGCTACTACAACGCCCATGGAGGCATCGGCGGCCGCAAGATCGTGCTCGTGGAGTCGACCGCCAACCCGGCGGCCGCGTCCTACGCCACCGAGTTCCAAGCGGCGTGCGCCAAGTTCACCCAGGACAATCACGTCGAGGCCGTGATCACCGCCCTGGGCACGATCTCGATGGAGAGCTACGAAGCGTGTTTGGCGAAGGCGGGAGCCGTCAACATCGAGGCGTACAACCTCGGGGGGGCCGACGACGTCACCTACAACGCCTACCCGACGCTGTTCACCGTCGGCATGCCCTCGATCAACCGCAAAGTGGCAGCCGTGCTGAAGGGCTTGGTCAAGAGCGGCTACCTCACCGCCAAGACCAAGATCGGCGTCATCGTCGAGGGCTGCCCCGACGACCTGCGTGTCTACAACCAGACCTACGCGCCTCTGGCCAAGCAGCTCGGCCTGACCGTGATCCGTCGTGATGTCGATTGCGTCAACAGCTACAGCGACCTCGGGGCCGTTGCGGCCCAGATCTCCTCCGCCGTGTTGCCGTTCCGCTCGGCCGGGGTCGACCGCGTGAGTTTCATCAGCGCGGTCGAGCAGTTGGGCATCCTGGCGTTCTCGCAGGCGGCCGAGTCGCAAGGCTGGCGACCGGGCTACGCCCTCAGCAGCTCGTCGCAAGTGGGTGCGAACCAAGCGCAGCTACCGGCGCCGCAGCTGCCCCAGATGGTTGGCGTGGGATCGCTCCCCGACGTCGACCTCACATCGCAGACGAAGCCGACGGCGGCCACCACCAGCTGCCGCGCCATGTTGACGAGCCAGGGGCTGAGCCCCGGGAACCAGCAGGACTTCTCGGTCTCCGATACGGCGTGCGATGCCTTCAGCCTCCTGGCCGACGGTCTGGCCCGCTCCCGCGGCTACACGACCGGATCGGCGCTGCCGACCGCTCTCGCCGACCTGGGCACCGCGCACGTGAGCGCGGCCGTTCTCACCGGCACGACCAGCTACGACCGGGCGCACCACGACGGCGCCGTCGAGTTCGCCCCCTTCGCCTACGCGGCCGCCTGTTCGTGCTTCAACTACACGACGGCGCCGGCGGAGCTCACCTGACGAAGGTTCAATCGTGCGCCGCGGCCATGGCGGCGGCGAGCAGCGCGTCGTTCTCCTGGTACGTCACGGTGAGCCTGAGAACACTCAGCCGCCAGCTGTCGGCGGTGCGCACGGCCGCGTTGTCGTAGAAGCCGACGAGCAACCAGCAGTTCGGCCCGCCGGCTGCGACCTCGGGGGGAGCCCAGTGCTCGGCGCGGACGTGGGCCCGGATGGTCGCCCGGTCGCCGTCGACGGCGATCCGGTGGTTGGTGATCAAGTGATGGGTCGCCGTCCAACCGGCGAATGCCCGCTTTGACTGGGCGCACCAGGCGTCACGGGTCACCGTTCTGGCCGGCGTGCCGAGTGAGCTGAAGTCGCTGGTGAACTCGTCGCAAAAGACGGTCCGCGGCAGTTCCTCCCACTCCTTGGTGTCGGACATCGTGGCGTAGCGGCTCATGAGCTCCACGAGCTCGTCACGGTCGGATTGCTCCCACGATCTGCTCATCCAACAACACAAACACAAAGGGAGATGACGTGAGCAAAGCTGGGCGGCGATGAGCGACCTGATGACAGCCGGCACGACGACGATCGCCGGGCATGGCGGTGACGAGATCGAGGCCTACTTCGCGTACCCGAGTGGCGCGACCGACCAGCCGAGTGTGGTGGTGCTCCACCACATGCCGGGGTTCGACCGGGCCAGCAAGGAGATCGTGCGCACGTTCGCGGCGTACGGCTACGCGGCCCTCATGCCCAACCTGCACCACCGCTACGCGCCGGGTGCAAAGGCGGGCGACGCGGCTGCGGCGGCGAGGGACGCGGGCGGCGTGCCCGACGAGCAGTGCCTCGGCGACGTGCAGGGAGCGATCGACGTGTTGCGGGGCCGGGCCGAGGCGAACGGCAAAGTCGGCGTGATCGGCTACTGCTCCGGCGGTCGTCAGAGCTGGCTGGTGGCGTGCAGCCTCGACGTGGACGCCGCCGTCGACTGCTACGGCGGCCGGGCCGACGTGAGCCTGGCCCCCAACCTGCGCTGCCCCCTGCTCGGCCTGTTCGGCAAGGAGGATCAGAGCCCGTCGCCCGACGACGTCGCCGCCATGGCCGCTGCCCTCGATGCCAACGGCAAGACGTATGAGTTCCACTCCTACGACGACGCCGGCCACGCCTTCTTCTCCGTCGACCGGCCGTCGTATCGGCTGGAGGCGGCCAAGGACGGCTGGAAGAGAATCTGGGCGTTCTACGCCGCCCACCTGAACCCGGCCAAGTGAAAGGGGAAGTGACGTGTGCACCTACGTGACCACCACCGCGCCGGTCGCGGGGAGCGCCTATGCGGGCGATGACTGGTTCGCCGTCAACCGCGCCGTCGTGTACTTCGACCACCCGCAGGACGCGCCGCTCGACCACGCCCTGTGCGTTGACGTGTGGGGCAACCGCGAGCGCGTGGCGGTGGAGCTCGACGCCGCGTCAGCCCGGGCGCTGGCGGAAGCGATCCTGGCCACGCTGGATTCGGACGAAGTGGCGCCGCTGCTGCAGTAGCTCAGCCGGCGAGGAACTCGATGATGTCGGGGATCGCCTTGCGGTCCTGGGCGAAGAAGGCGTGGCCGCCCTCGTAGACGCGTAGTTCTGCATTCAGCACGCGCGTGGCGATGGCTTCGCTGTTGACGAGGGGCGCGATGCCGTCGTAGCGGCCGGCGGCGATGAGCGTCGGGCAGGTGACCTTCGCCAGGCGGTCACCCACGTCGTGATCGCGGCGGGCCAGCAGCTGCTCGCGTTCGCCCCGGGCCTGCTCGTCGGTCTTCGTGCCCGCGTTGCGACCGGCCATCATCTTCACCAGCGCCGCGTCGTCGGGGTGCGACTCGAGCCACGCCGCGTCGAAGCGGGTGTCGAGCAGCTGCACCGCTCGTTGCGCCCGCTCGGCGGCCGACAGGCTCTCGAGCTCGTGCAGTGGGTACGACGCGCCGGCCGGACCGCCGGGTGACGTGCACACCAGCGCGAGGCGCTCCACCCGGTCGGGCGCGGTGACGGCGAGTTCCTGGGCCACCATGCCGCCGAAGCTCACGCCGATCACTCGACACGTGGCCCACCCGACGTGGTCCATCAGCGTCAAGGCGTCGGCCGCGTAGTCGGCCATCGTGTACGGGCCGGGCGGGACGTCGGTCTTCCCCAAGCCGCGCTGGTCGTGGGCCACCACGTCGAAGCTCGAGCGGAACAGGTCGACGAGCAGGCCGCTCGACGCCAGCGTCGCACCGGAGCCGTTGAGAAACAGCAGCCGCGGCCCCTCGCCCGACCGCTCGTAGTAGACGTCGATGTCACCACACCGGACAGTCGGCATGGCGAGACCCTATGCCCCGGAAGGCTTCGGTTCCTTGGGCAGGCCGAGAACGCGTTCGCCGATGATGTTGCGCTGGATTTGGTCGCTGCCGCCGTAGATCGAGGGGGCGGGGGACATCATCGTCAGCTCCTGTACGAACCCGCCGCTGGCAACGTCCGCGCCGAGCAGCGCGGCGTGCGGCCCGAGGATGCGGCACCCGAGGTCTCGGGCTTGGCGCACGATCTCGGAGTTGCGCAGCTTGGCGAGGTTGCCGCCGCCATTGGCGGCCCCGTCGAGCTGCATGCGGGCGACGTGCCACTCGGCGATCTGCACGAGCGAGTGAAGGCGGGCGATGTCCTGGCGAATGGTCGGGTCGGTGAGCGAGCCGCGGTGACGGGCCAGGTCGATGAGGACCCGCACGCCGTCGCCGTCGACGACGCCTTCGTGCGCCGGCCCGGGCGCGCCGGCAAACGATCCGGCGTCACGGCCGAGGTGGTCGGCGATGGATCCCGGAATGGCCGCACACGGCGCCGCCACCACGCCACCGCCCGCGCTGCCGCGCTCGACCATCAGCGTGGTGTTGGCCACTCGCCAACCGTCACCGAGGTCACCGACGACGTTGGCGGCCGGCACCCGGGCCTCGTCGATGAAGACTTCGTTGAACATGACCCGACCGGTCATCTCGCGCAGGGGCCGCACTTCAACCCCGGGCTGGCGCATCGGGAAGGCGAAGTAGCTGATGCCCTGGTGCTTGGGCGCAGCCGGGTCGGTGCGGGCCAGGAGCATCCCGTAGTCGGCCCACTGCCCGAGTGACGTCCACACCTTCTGGCCAGTGATGACCCACTCGTCGCCGTCGCGCTCCGCCCGCGTCTGCAGGCCGGCGAGATCGGAGCCGGCGCCCGGCTCCGAGAACAGCTGACACCACCCGTCCTGGCCGTTGAGGATGCGGGGGACGAGGCGCTGTTGCAGGTCGGGCGAACCGTGCACGAGCAACGTCGGTGCCGCGAGTACGAGGCCGAGGCCGGACGGTGGCCCCAGCCCCCCGACGCGCACCATGGCCTCGGCGAACCGGGCCGCCTCGTCGGGCGTCCAGCCCCGGCCCCACGGCTCGGGCAGCATCGGGTGGGCGAGGCGGGCATCGGCCAGACGCTGCCACCACTCGGCGACGGACAGCTCGGGCGACCAGTTCGCGTCCAGCCACTGCTCGACGTCGGCGTCTGCCTCGGCCTCGACCGCGACGACCGTCATGACGAGGCGGGTGCCAGCCCCAGCACGCGGTAGGCGTTGTCGCGCAGGAACTTGGGCCACACGTCGTCCTTCAACTGCAGCTGGTCGAGCTCGGTGAAGATGCGGTCCCACGTGAGGCCGACGGCGTAGTAACCGGCGAACATGACCTTGTCGGCCCCGCGCGTGTTGGCGTAGTCGATGATCGACTGCGGGTAGCGGCGGGGAGCGAACGCACTGGTCGAGTAGTAGAGGTTGGGCCACTTGAGCATGAGCTTCACGGCCAGGTCGTCCCACGGCTCCGCCCCGTGGCGCATCACGATGCGCAGCTCCGGGAAGAACCAGCACACCTCGTCGAGCAGCTCGACCCGCTGCGCTGCCATGGGCACCCGCGGTCCGGGCACGCCGACGGTGATGAACACGGCAAGGTCGAGCTCGACGCATTTGGCGTAGACCGGGTACGCCCGCTTGTCGTCGATGGGCACCTGCGGGTTCATCATGGCGGGGGCCAGCGAGACGGCACGGATGCCGAACTCACGGTGCAGGCGTTCGATCTGGCGCACGGCCTCCATTCCCAGGTTGGGGTCGACCGAGCACGACGCGATGAACCGGTCGGGGTGGCGCTGGGCGGCGCCCGCGCCAGCGGGATCGAGGGCCACGTCGACGACGGCGCGCCCGATGTTGAACTTCGCCATCTGCTCGAGCGTGTAGTCGACCGGGTCGCGCCCTTCGGGCAGCGACGGGCCGTTGCTGAAGAGGTAGGAGGTCGGGGAGGACGAGGGGTCGCCGCCGTGCTGGCCCAGCGCCCCCTGGATCATCTGGTACTTGGGCGCCTCGGTGGGCGTCGGGAACCAGATCATGGTGTCCACGACCTCGACGTCGTGGGGAAGGCTCACCGCACGGACAATAGTATGGGACCATACGAATTTCAAGGGTTTACAAAGATCGTATGGTCCCATACGATCGGGCCCAATGGGGACCCCGTCGATCGGCGACATCATCAGGACACAGGGCACGGAGCGGGCCGAGCGCACCGCCCTCGAGTACGAAGGCCGGTCGGTCACCTTCGGCGAGCTCGACCGGCGCTCGAGCCAGGTGGCCAACGCCCTGCAAGCAGTGGGCGTCGGCCCGCAGGAGTGCGTGGCCTTCGTCGACAAGAACGGGCCCGAATACTTCGAGGTGGCTTTCGGGATCGCCAAGATCAACGCCATCAACGTGGGGGTCAACTGGCGCCTCACGCCGGCCGAGATGCGCCACATCCTCGACGACGCCCAGGCGACGGTCGTCGTGGTCGGCCCTGAGTTCCTCGGCCACATCGAGGCCATCGAAGCCGAGTTGCCTACCGTCAAGACGATCGTCGCCATCGGCGGCCACGACCGCTGGGCCGACTACGAGACGTGGGTCGCGGCGCAGCCGGTGGACGACCCGCACGTGGCGCCCGAGCCCGACGACGTCGCCTTCCTCATCTTCACCTCGGGCACGACCGGGCTGCCGAAGGGGGCGATGATGACCCAGCAGGGGTTCTTCGCCGCCTTCTCAGCGCTGGACCAGTGGCGGCTCGACCCCGAGTCGGTGAGCCTCGCCATGATGCCGATGTTCCACTTCGCAGGGTCGGGCTGGTCGCTGTTGAGTCTGAGCATGGGCTGCAGAACCGTGCTGCTCCGCGACGTCGACCCGGCGCACATCCTGCAGGTGATCCCCGAGTTCGGCGTCACGAACATCGTGATGCCCCCGTCGGTCATCCAGTTCCTGCTGATGACGCCGGGCGTCCAGGACGTCGACTTCAGCTCGCTGCGCGCCATTCTCTACGGCGGGTCGCCGATCACTGAAACGGTGCTGGCCGCCGCCACCGAGCGGTTCGGGTGCGAGTTCATCCAGCTGTACGGCCTGACCGAGACGGCCGGGGGAGTGGCGCAGCTCGACGGCGCCGACCACGACCCAGTGAACCGTCCCCACCTCATGCGCTCGTGCGGCAAGCCCTACCCGTGGGTCGAGCTGCGCATCGTCGATCCCGAAACCGGTGAGGACGTACCGACCGGTGCGGTCGGCGAGCTTTGGGTGCGGGCGCCCCAGAACATGCCCGGCTACTGGCGCAATCCGGCGGCGACAGCCGAGACGGTCACGCCCGAGGGCTGGCTACGCACCGGTGACGCCGGCCACCGCGACGACGAGGGCTACCTCTACCTGTCGGACCGCGTGCACGACATGATCGTGAGCGGCGCCGAGAACGTGTACCCGGCCGAGGTGGAGAACGCCTTCATGCGTCATCCCGCCGTCGCCGAGGTGGCCGTGATCGGCGTGCCTGACGAGCGGTGGGGCGAAGCCGTCAAGGCCATCGTCGTGATCGCCCCCGGCCACCAGCCCACCGGCGACGAGCTGATCGAGGCGGCCCGCGAGCACGTGGCCGGTTACAAGCTCCCGAAGTCCGTCGACTTCGTCACCGAGCTGCCCCGCAACCTCACCGGCAAGATGCTGCGCCGCCTGCTGCGTGAGCCCTACTGGAAGGGACACGACCGTGGCATCAGCTGAGGAGTACCGCTATCCCTTCCCGCCCTACCCGACGGGCTGGTACCTGCTCACCGAGTCGGCGAACGTGGCGCCCGGCGACGTGCTGCCGTTGCGCTACTTCGGTCGCGACCTGGTGCTGTTCCGCACCGAGGCGGGCGAGGCCGTGCTGCTCGACGCCTACTGCCCGCACCTCGGTGCGCATCTCGGCTACGGCGGCACGGTCGAGGGCGAGGGCATCCGCTGCCCGTTCCACTCGTGGCGCTTCGACGCCGACGGCCAGTGCGACGACGTGCCCTACAAGACATCGCCCGGCGTGCCCAAGGCCAGCGTCCCGTGCTGGCCGTTGCGGGAGGCGAGCGGCTTGATCCTCGTGCACTTCAGTCAGCACGGCCACGCGCCCGAATGGGAGATGCCCGACCAGCCCAACTGGGGGATGCCCGGGTGGGTGGGCTACGAGACGAAGACGTGGACCGTGCGCGTGCACGCCCAGGAGATCACCGAGAACATCCCCGACAC
>JAFATL010000689.1 GCA_019243975.1 Actinomycetota bacterium
GCGCCGACGGGGTCGACGTTGTTGTCGTTGGACCAGACAGCGATCTTGGTGCGGTGCCCGGGCTCGCGCGCGGCGGCACGAAGCTCGACGACGCCGCTGGAGATCTCGGGCACCTCGAGCTCGAACAGGCGCTTGATGAGACCGGGGTGGGTGCGGCTCACCACGATCTGTGGGCCCTTGGTGGTCTTGCGCACCTCGACGATGTACGCCTTGAGGCGCGCGCCGTGCTCGTATCGCTCGTACGGCACCTGCTCGGCCTGCGGCAGCAGTGCTTCCACCTTGCCCAGGTCGAGCAACGTGTAGCGGTTGTCGCTCTGCTGGATGATGCCGGTGACGATGTCGCCCTCGCGGCCGGCGTACTCCTCGTACTTGAGGTCGCGCTCGGCCTCGCGGATGCGCTGCAGGATGACCTGCTTGGCGGTCTGGGCGGCGATGCGGCCGAAGTCGTCGGGCGTGTCGTCCCACTCGCGCGTGACGTTGCCGTCCTCGTCGAGCTCCTGCCCGTACACCCGGATCTCGCCGGTGTCGGGGTCGATGGTGACGACGGCCTCTTCGGCCGCTTCCGGCCGGCGCTTGTAGGCAGCGACCAGCGCGTTGGCCAAGGCGTCGAGCAGCGTGTCGACGCCGATGCCCTTCTCGCGCGCGATCAGCTGCAGCGCCTCGAGGAACTCGAAATTGGTGCTCATGATGCGACCTTCTTTTTCTCGGTCTTGTCGCTCTTCTTGCGGGCGCCGACCTTGCCCGGCTTCGGGGGTGGGCCCCACTCGAACACGGTGTGGGCCCGGTCGATCTCGCCGTAGGTGATGCGGCGGCCGGCGACGTCGATGCCGCCGTCGTCGGCGCCCTCCAACTGTCCCTGCACGCGGCGGTCGCCGGGCGTGCCGGCGACGGTGCGCACGGACACGGGCGTGCCCACCGCCCGGCGGAACTGGGCCGGGGTGCGCAACCGGCGCTCGAGGCCCGGGCTCGACACCTCGAGCGCGTAGGAACGACCGGGGAAGGGGTCGTGCTCGTCGAGCAGCGCGGACACGCGGTAGGTGAGGTCGCTGATGGTGTCGAGGTCGACGCCACCGGGCCGGTCGACGGTGACGCGGACCACGCCTGAGGCCAGCTCGAGGTCGTCGAGCTCCACCCCCGAGGAGGCCAGCACCGGCTCGATCAGTGCCTGCAGCGCTTCGGTCGAGCTCATGCGAACCTCCCTCCTGTCAAGAAAAAACGTGGGCGGCTGCCCACGTTTCCAACGGCCAAAATCGAACGGACTGCGGGGGAAAGTATAGCCGAGCGAACTCAGTAGGCGCGGCCGACCAACGCCACCAAATCGTCCTCTTGGGACGCTCCGGGCAGGCTCCCGTCGGCCGCTTGGAGGCACCGAACGGACACGCTGGCCGTCGCCAGCCGGTCCTCGCCGTCCTCGCCGACCGCGCTCCAGGGCAGGCGGGCCCACCCCGTCTTGGCCGCTTCGGTCGCCTCGTCGACGGTCGCCACGTCGACGGTGGCGTCATCGCGCATGCGCGTGGCCTCGGCCAACAGGTTCGCCTGCACCTCGCTGACGAGCATGCTGGCCCGGGTGGACGCCTCGGCCAGGGGCACGGCCTGCTTCTCGCCGGTGTCGCGGCGTACCAGCGTGACATTGCCCTCGGCCAGATCGCGCGGGCCCACCTCGAGGCGAACAGGAACGCCCTTGAGCTCCCAGTCGGTGACGCGCCGGCCGAACGACACGTCGACGCGGTCGTCGACCTGTACCCGGTGATGCAGGCCCGCCAGTTCGGTGCCGAGCACGCGGGCGCGCTCCCCGGCCCCGTCCTCGTCGCGCACGAGCAGCACCACGACCTGGACGGGCGCGACGGCAGGCGGCAAGCGCAAACCGTTGTCGTCGCCGTGGGCCATGATCACCGCGCCGAGCAGCCGGGTGGACACGCCCCACGACGTCTGCCACACGAACTGCTCCTTGCCCTCGGTGTCGAGGTACTTGGTGTCGAACACCTTGGCGAAGTTCTGGCCCAGCTCGTGGCTGGTGCCCATCTGCAGCGCCTTGCCGTCGCGCATCATGCCTTCGCACGCCCACGAGTTGTCGGCGCCGGCGAAGCGTTCACGCCGCGTCTTGCGGCCGAGGTGCACGGGCACGCCCAGCACGTTGACCATCACGTCCTCGTACACGTCGTTGAGGATGCGCAGCGCGTAGGCGTTGGCGTCGGCTTGCGACGCGTGGCAGGTGTGGCCCTCCTGCCAGAGGAACTCGGTGGTGCGCAGGAAGACGCGGGGGCGCAGCTCCCACCGCACGACGTTGGCCCACTGGTTCACCAGCAGGGGCAGGTCGCGGTAGCTCTGCACCCACTTGGAGAAGTAGCTGTTGATGATCGTCTCGCTGGTGGGCCGGACGACGACGGGCTCCTCCAACTCCTTGCCCCCGGCGTGCGTGACCACGGCCAGCTCGGGGCTGAAGCCCTCGACGTGCTCGGCCTCCTTCTGCAGGTACGCCTCGGGGATGAACAGCGGGAAGTACGCGTTGTCGGCGCCCGCCGCCTTGATGCGATCGTCGAGGGCGCGCTGTACGAACTCCCACACCGCGTACGCCCACGGCCGGATGACCATCGTGCCCCGCACCGGGCCGTTCTCGGCCAGCTCGGCCTTGGCCACCACGTCCTGGTACCAGCGCGGGAAGTCCTCGCTCTGGGGCGTGAGGATGGGTTGCTTGGCCATCCGCCGAGGTTAGGCGGTGGATCTAGAAGTCAGTGCGGCAATACGGCAGGGGTGAGGTGGCGAAGAAGCGGTCGGCGCGACCGCGGGCGCCGGCCGTGAGCTCCTGCCCGCGCTGGGCCTGCGCCAGCTGCGTCGCCGTCGTGCCGCCGAGGTACAACGCGCCCAGGTCGGTGATGTCGAGGGCGAGGTCGGCGTCATCGGTGGTGCGCGCGCACTCGGCGCCGTCGGGGCCACCGGTGATGCGGTACCGGCCTGCGGTCGAAGGGCGGAAGGCGTCGGCCACCTCGACCACCAACGAATCCTCCACGTCGTAGCGGCGAGCCCCCATGGCGGCGGGGATGTCGAGGAGCCGCACCCACAGGAAGTCGTGGATGTTCTTCGTCAACATGCGACGAGGGTCGCTCAGCATCCACCGCAAAGGTTCGTCGAGAGGCACCCAAGCGGTGACGGTGCCGACCAGGTCGACATCGAAGATGTAGCGCCACAGCGCTGCCGTTGCCTCCGGCGTGGTGGCCACCATCTCGTCGACGCGCAGCTGGTTGTTGGCGTTGGCACTGTCCCAGTCCTGCTTGATGCGCCACGACACGTATCCGTCGGCCTGGCCCGGGGCCGACTCGTGCACGGCGTAGAACCGCGCCGAGGCCCCGCCCCGGTCCTTCTCGCGGTCGGTGAAGTAGATGTCCCACCACTTCTGCACCCGGGGCATGTCGCCGGCCCGCTGGCGGCAGGCCACGTCGTGGACGGCTGGCAGCGTCTTGGCCGCCGCGTCGGCGTCGACCGGACGCACCGTGCCGGTGATCGGGATCCGCGGGAGGAACGCGTCGCGGCTCGAGTCGACCTCGATCTGCATGAGCGAACTGGCCATGCCGTAGCCGAAGCGGCCGTAGATGATGCTCTCGGAGGCGAGCAGGATGGCCAGCGCCTCGCCACGCGATGCGACGTCGTCGAGCTGGTGCTCCATCATGCGCGTGAGCAGACCCTGGCGCCGGTGGTCGGTGCGCACGCCGACCGCCGTGACGCCGGCGACCTGCGTCGACGTCAGCCCCGGCAACGTGAGGTCGAACGTGAACGCGCCGGCGTTGGCGACGATCTCGTCGCCGTCGAACACGGCGACCGTGCGGTCGTATTCGACGATCCAGTCCTCGGCGTGCTCGACGTGAGCGCCGAACGCGGCGGACACGGCGCGACTCCAGGCCGGGAACTCTTCTTCGACGATGGGGCGCAGCAGCAGGTCGGCCATGCCCCAAGGCTTACTTGTGAGGCTGGCCGTCTTCCATCGTTTTGCGGATGAGGTCGACCTTCTGTTCGCTGGCGTTGGCGTCGGCGCCCTGTTCGCCCAGCAGGGCCAGGCGATCGGCCTCGGCTTCGGCCTCGGCGCCGGCGTCGGCGGCGGCCAGGCGGGCGTCGACGCCCTCCGACACGAGGAGCCGGGCCTCTTCCAGCAACGCCTGCACCATCTCGTCCTCGGGCACCACCCGCACGACCTGGCCCTTCACGAACAGGTGGCCGCGCTGGCGCCCGGCGGCGATGCCGATGTCGGCCTCACGCGCCTCGCCCGGCCCGTTGACGACGCAGCCCATCACGGCCACCTGGATAGGCAGGTTCTCGGCCTCCAGAGCGGCCTGAGCGTCCTTGGCCACCTGGATCACGTCGATCTCGGCCCGGCCGCACGACGGGCAGGCGATGAGGTCGAGCCCGCGGCGCTCCCGCAGGCCCATCGCCTCGAGCAGCTGGCGGCCGGCCTTCGCTTCTTCCACCGGGTCGGCGGTGAGCGAGTAGCGGATGGTGTCGCCGATGCCCTCGGCCAGCAGCGTGGCCATGCCGGCGGTGGCCTTGATGAGCCCGGCGGGCGGCGGGCCCGCTTCGGTGACGCCGAGGTGGAGCGGGTGGTCTGTGACCGCCGACAGCTGGCGATACGACTCGATCATCAGCGGCACGTTCGATGCCTTGACCGAGATCTTCACGTCGTCGAAGCCGACCTCTTCGAAGTAGCGCAACTCGATCTGGGCCGACTCGACCAACGCTTCGGGTGTGGCCTTGCCGTACTTCTCGTAGAGGTCGCGATCGAGGGAGCCGGCGTTCACGCCGATGCGGATCGGCACGCCCCGGTCCTTGGCCTCCGACGCCACCAGCTTGATGTGCTCGGGCTTGCGGATGTTGCCCGGGTTGAGGCGCAGGCAGTGCACGCCCGCCTCGAGGGCGGCCAGCGCCATGAGGTGGTTGTTGTGCACGTCGGCCACGATCGGCACGGGCGAACGGGGCACGATCTGAGCCAAGCCTTCGGCGGCCGCCTGCTCATTGCACGTGCAGCGCACGATGTCGGCGCCCGCCATGTTGAGCGCGTAGATCTGCTGGAGCGTGCCCTCGACGTCGGCCGTCTTGGTGATCGTCATCGACTGCACGCTGATCGGCGCGTCGCCGCCGACGGCGACGTTGCCGACGTGGATCTGGCGCGTCTTCCTACGTTCGGTCACTGGAACTTGAGTGGGTGCGCGATATCGAGGTACAGCGCGGTGATGCCGATGAACACGATCAGCAGGAACACGAACGTCGTCACCGGGATGAGCTTGGCCACGTCGACGCGGTACCGCTTGCCCTTGCGCGACCGGATCTTCTCGTACAGGGCGATGGCGACGTGGCCGCCGTCGAGCGGGAGCAGCGGGATCATGTTGAAGATGCCGACGAACAGGTTGATGCTCATCAGCAGGTAGAGCACCGTGCGCAGGCCGTTGTCGGCCGCCACGCTCGCCACCTGCACGAGGCCGATCGGTGAGAGGAAGCGTGGTTCGTCGGCAGCCGGCTGCTTGCCGGCGGCGTGCCCGGTGAGCTGGTCGCCGTAGGACTTGAGGCCCTTGGTCGACACAAAGCTGCCCAGGGCCTTGAACACCAGCTTGGTGTTGCTGCCGAGGTCCATCACCGAGCGGCCCACCGCGCTCACCGGGTTGGTCGTGACGATGTGGTGCGCCTGCGTCATCTCGATGCCGACGAAGCCGGTCGGCTCCGTCGGTTGCGCGGCCTCGGGAGCGGCCGCCTTGTCGGTGGGCGCGATCTGCACCTTCGAGCGATCGACCGGCGTGACCACGATCGTGGCCTGCTGGCCCTTGCGCTCGACCACGAACCGCACCGGCTCACCGATGCGCTTCTGCACGTAGGCAGGCAGGTCGGCGTCCTTCGGGTCGGTGGGCGTGAACCGGTGCCCGTCGACCGAGAGGATCCGGTCGCCCGGGCGCAGCCCCGCCTCGGCCGCCGGACTGGGCCCGTTCTGGAGCCGAGTGATGCCCTCGATCTGCAGGATGTTGCCGGCGGGCTTGTCGACGCCGACGAAGGCGTTCAACGCGAACAGCATGAGGAACGCCAGCAGGAAGTGCATGATCGAACCTGCCGACACGACGAGCACCCGCGCCCAGGTGGGCTGGTTGCGGTACGCCTTGGGCTCGTCCTCGGGCTCCACCGGGTCGAGGTTGTGCATCCCGATGATCTTCACGTAGCCACCCGCGGGGATGGCTTTGACGCCGTACTCGGTCTCGCCCTTCTGCACCGACCACAAGCGCTTGCCGAAGCCGAAGAAGAACTCGGTGGCCTTCATGCCGGTCCACTTGGCGGTGGCGAAGTGACCGAGCTCGTGCAGCATGACCATCAGCACCACCGCGAACACGACCGCCACCGTCTTCTCGACGCCCGTGAGCGTCGCCGCGAAGATGCCGGCGGCCAGGATCAGGAACAGCCGGAAGAGCGCGGCCCGGTTGTCGTCGAGCTGGGTCGTGGTGCTGCTGTCTCTCACTGGTGCTCGTTCCTCATGCGGCTCGGCTGATGCGGGCGACAGCGGCGGCGGCGCGCTCTCGGGCTTGGCGGTCTGCTTCGAGAACGACATCGACGCTGTCGGGGTTCCTACCCTCGCACGCATCGAGGGTCTCTTTGATTACGTCGGATATCGACAGCCAGGAGATGAGCCCGTCGAGGAAGGCGGCCACCGCCACCTCATTGGCCGCGTTGAGCCAGGCGGGGGCCGTCCCGCCGGCCCGGCCCGCCTCGTAGGCGAGACCGAGGCAGGGAAAGGCCTGGTGGTCGGGGGTGTCGAAGTCGAGCCGGCGCAGGGCGGTCCAGTCGATCGCCCCGAACGGCACGGTGGCCCGATCGGGATAGGCCAGGGCATACCCGATCGGAAGCCGCATGTCGGGCAGCGACAGCTGGGCCACGGTGGCGCCGTCGGTGAACTCGACCATCGAGTGCACGATCGACTGTGGGTGCACCACCACCTCGATGCGGTCGTAGCCCACGCCGAACAGCTCGTTGGCCTCGATGACCTCCAGGCCCTTGTTCATGAGCGTGGACGAGTCGATGGTGATCTTGGGGCCCATGGCCCACGTGGGGTGGGCCAGGGCGTCGTCGATGGTGACGTCGGCCAGCTCGGCGCGGGACCGGCCCCGGAAGGGCCCGCCGCTGGCGGTGATCACGATGCGCGCCACCCGGTCGGGGGCGCGCTCGCCGCTGCGCAGGCACTGATGGATCGCCGCGTGCTCGGAGTCGACGGGCACGATCTCAGCCCCGGGGGTCGAACGCACGCGCTGCACGACCGGCCCGGCCGCGATCAGCGACTCCTTGTTGGCGACGGCGAGTCGGCGGCCCGCACCGAGGGCAGCCAGCGTGACGGGCAGACCGGCGAAGCCGACGACGCCGTTGACGATCACGTCCGCCTCGGTGGCCACCGACGCCAGCGCG
>JAFATL010000760.1 GCA_019243975.1 Actinomycetota bacterium
ATCGGCCAGCACTTCCCCGACACCGACCCCCAGTGGGCGGGCGCCGACAGCCTCGCCCTGCTGCGCCACGTCGTGGGGCTGGTGACGGGCGATGGATGGGTGGTGGCCAACGTCGACACGTCGGTCGTGCTGGAGGCCCCCAAGCTGGCGCCCCACCGGCCCGCCATCGAGGCCGCCCTCACTGCCTCCGTCGGGGCGCCCGTGTCGGTCAAGGCCAAGCGGGCCGAGGGCTTGGGCGCCATCGGCCGGGGCGAAGGCATCGCCTGCTGGGCCGTCGCCCTGCTCGAAAGATGAGCCCGCCTCCCCGGCGACGCCAGCCCCCGCCCAAGCGGCCTCCGGCCCGGCGCCCGTCCGCACCGGCGGGCGCTGGACTCGGCGGCGAACAGGTGGAGGGGCGGAGGGCTGTCCGGGAACTGCTGGCCGGCAGCCGGCCGGTGCGGGAGCTGCTCGTGGCCCAGGGGGCCGAGCGGTCGCCGATCGTGCAGGAGATCCTCGACCTGGCCGTGGCCCGCCGGGTCACGGTGCGGCGGGTCAGCCTGCCCCAGCTGGACGGGGCGGCCCGCACCGATGCTCCGCAGGGCGTCGTGGCTCGGGCCCAGGCCCTGCCCGAGGCCGATCTGGACGACCTGGCCCGGCGCTCACGAGGGGGCCCGCAGCCCTTCCTGGTGGTCCTCGACGGGGTCACCGACCCCCACAACCTGGGCGCCGTCCTGCGCAGCGCCGAAGTGGCCGGCGCCACCGGCGCCGTCCTGCCCCGGCACCGGGCCGCCCATGTGAGCCCGGCGGCGGCCAAGGCGGCGGCAGGGGCCATCGAGCACGTGCCGATGGCGCTCGTCCCCGGGACGGCGGCCGCCCTGGCTCAGCTGAAGGAGGCCGGCGTGTGGGTCGTCGGCCTCGACATGGCCGGCCCGCAGTCGGTGTTCGAGCTCGAGCTGGCCACCGAACCGGTGGCACTTGTGCTCGGAGCCGAAGGGGCGGGGCTGTCCCGCCTGGTGCGGGAGCGATGCGACGTCCTTGTGGCGATACCCCAACGGGGGCGCCTGGGCTCACTCAACGTGGCCGCGGCGGCCGCGGTTGCCTGCTTCGAGGTGTCTCGCAGGCGGCCCGGTTGACCCGATTTTGCCCCCGCTTGTCCTGAAAGTCTTGTGACTGGTCCCAAACGGGGCCGCTGAATTTGGGACGGGCGCACGCCTAGTGACCATTGACACGGCTAGCCCGCGCATGGTTATTAGTAGCTAGTCATTCCGCGTTGCGTCTGTGCTACAGCACAAATCGGGCACTCAGCGTCACACTACCCACAGGAGCACCATTGGCTCTCCGGACCGAGGTCCTCACACTCTCAGCACTTGACGACGACGAGCTGGTGGCTCGGTTCCGCGGGGGCGACGTCGACGCACTGAACACCCTCCTGGAGCGCTACCGGCGCTTCGCCCGCGCCAAGGCGCGTGGCTACTTCCTCGTCGGCGCCGACTCCGACGACATCGAGCAGGAGGGGATGATCGGGCTCTACAAGGCGGCCCGTGACTTCCGCCCCGACCGGCAGGCCTCCTTCCGGGCGTTCGCCGAGCTGTGCATCACCCGCCAGGTGATCACCGCCATCAAGACGGCCACCCGCCAGAAGCACCAGCCGCTCAACCAGTACGTCTCGATCTCGAGCGTGCGCGGCAGCGACGACCCGGGCGAGCGCTCGGTCGAGGCGCTGCTCGACGACCACTACCTCCCCGACCCCGCCGACGAGGTCGTCTCCAACGAGCGCATGGACGCCATGCGCACCTCGATGGCCGAGATGCTGTCGGGTCTCGAAGTCGACGTGCTGCGCCTCTACGTCGAGGGCAAGTCGTACCAGCAGATCGGCGACCAGCTGGGCCGCCACGTGAAGTCGATCGACAACGCGCTGCAGCGCATCAAGCGCAAGCTCGACGTGCACATCCAAGAGCGCGACGCCGCTGAGGTCGCGTTCGCGTAGACGGCTCGGAGCCGGGTGTCGGGATCGAACCGACGACATCTTCTTTACAAGAGAAGTGCTCTACCGACTGAGCTAACCCGGCGTTCGCCCAAGAGTACGAGACGTTCGCGCGCGCATGGGTGGGGCCCCATGCGCACCGCGGCGGGCCGATGAGGTCCGCCGCCATAGGCAGGGTGCTTGCCTTTGGGTTCTGGGGTTGGCAGGCTGCCTCGGATGGCGCTTTCTGATCGTGAGCAGGCAATTCTCGATTTCGAGCGCGCCTGGTGGACCGAGCCCGGTCCGAAAGAGCAGGCCATCCGCGAGCGCCTCGAACTCTCACCGACGCGCTACTACCAAGTGCTCAGTGAGCTGCTCGATTCGGCCGAGGCCGCTGCGTACGACCCCTTGGTGATCCGTCGCCTGCGCCGTCAGCGCGACCGCCGGCGGCGGGCGCGTTTCGAGGGGCGTTCGGCGGGACAGCCGCCCGTGCGGTGAGACGCGGTCAGCACGCCACGGGCGACTCGTCGTTCGGCCGTTCGGCGAGCATGTCCGTCGGCCGCGGCGCCATCCTCATCGCGGTGGCGTTCGTCATCGGCTTGATCCTCTTGCAGAAGACCGATCGCGCGCCGAGCACCACCGTCAAGACGCCGACGGTCACGGTGACCACCAGTCCCAACCTCACCCTCCCGACGACGCCCACCACCTTGGGCGGGCATACGCCGTCGAGCGTGAAGGTGCTGGTCGTCAACGGCACCAACACTGCCGGCGCGGCGTCGCGCGTGGTTCCCCCGCTCACGCAGGCCGGTTACAACGTGCTGGCGCCGACCGACGCCACCAAGACCGCCAAGTCGTCGACGCGTCAGTCGGTCGTGTACTTCACGCCCGGCTACGACCTCGACGCCAAGATCATCGCCACCCGCCTCACCCTGCAGCTGACCGCCGTGGAGGCGCTCCCGGCGACGGCACCCGTGGCCAACACCCAGGAAGCGAACGTGCTCGTGCTCGTCGGCCCCGATCTGGCCGGCGCCAGCGGCGGCACGACAGCGACGACGGGCCGCACCACTGCGACGACGGCCCGCACCACGGCTACGACGGCGCGCACGACTGCGACGACCGCCCACACCAGCACCACCAGGCTCTCGGTGACGCCGACCACGGCCAAGCCGGCCAAGCCGGCGACCACGCCCACCACGCACCCGTAGCCCGCGAGGGCGCGGCCGCGGTCAGCCGACGCGGCGCGTCGTCGAGTCGACGTGCAGCTCGAGCGTGCCGTGCAGGGCGGGCTCACCGCCGTCGGGCGGCAGCAACGTCATCTCGAACGTGCCACTGGTGACGGCGTGCGCCTCCTGCACGGCGCCGTCGGCGAGGGCG
Source organism: Actinomycetota bacterium (assembly GCA_019243975.1). Lineage (GTDB taxonomy): Bacteria > Actinomycetota > Acidimicrobiia > Acidimicrobiales > JAFATL01 > JAFATL01. The sequence continues at coordinate 3,317 of JAFATL010000760.1, forward strand.
CGTGTTGCCGTCGTCGTCGTGTGTTGGGTGCCGTGCAGCAGGATGCGGGCGTTGCGGGCATCGACGGTGCGGTCGACCGGCAACTGGAACGTGGTCTGCGTCGTCGCCACCTTGCGGCCCTTCACCACACCGAGGGCGACCAGCCGGCCGCTGCCGTGCAGCCGGCTCGGGGAGAGCCCGGGCAAGGTGACGGGCTCGTCGACCGACCACCGGTCGCCGGGTTGCAGGGGCCGGTCCGGCGGCGCGCCGGCGGCGGCCGGGAAGATCTCGGTGAGGCCGAGGTCGCCGAGCACGCTGGCGGGCAGGCCTTCGATGCGCTGTACCTCGGCCAGCTGTGCTGCGCGGTCGAAGCGCACGACGAACTGCCGTGGCGTGCCGTCGTCGCCGGTGAGCCGCACCTGCACCCGACTGCCGTCGGCGTCGACCGACAGCACTGCCTGCTCGGCGTGCAGCGTCTGCTTGTCCGCCGACGTCTCCGGCGCGGCGTCGCCGACCTTGGTCACCGTGCTGGCGCGCACGGTCACGACGTACGTGTAGCGGGCCCCGTCTTTGGGCCGGAAAGCGATCTGCACCGTGCCCTTTCCGCATCCTGCACCGACGACGGCCGCCAGGAGCACGAGGGCGAGCGCGGCGGTGCGCCGGTCGGGACGTGGCACGGGCGGAGAGTACCGTCGGCCGGTGGCCGTCCCCCCGTCACTCGACCCGTTGGTCGCGCATCCCGACCGGGCGGGCGTCGTCACCGACTTCGACGGCACGCTTTCGCCGATCGTCCTCGACCCCGCTGCGGCCCGGCCGCTGCCCGACGCCCCTGCCGTGCTGGCGCGCCTCGGTGCGAAGTACGCGCGTGTCGGCGTGGTGTCGGGCCGCCCTGCCGCCTTCCTGCTCGACCGCCTCGGCCCCCTCGAGGGTGTGCGCCTGATCGGCCTGTACGGCTTGGAGTGGGCCGACGGCCCGACGGTGGTGGAGCATCCCGACGTGGCTCGCTTTCGGGCCGTGATGGACGACGCGGTGCGCGCCGCCGAGGAAGCGGCCCCGGCCGGCGTGACGGTCGAGCCCAAGGGCCTGTCGGTCACGCTGCACGTGCGCGAGGTGCCGACGCTGGGGGACTGGGCGTTGCAGTGGGCCAAGCTCGAAGCCGACCGTCTCGGTCTGGCCGTGCACCCGGCCCGCAAGTCGGTGGAGCTGCGCCCGCCGGTGCCGATCGACAAGGGCTCGGTGGTGGAGGAGCTTCTCGAAGGCCTGCACGCGGGCTGCTTCGTGGGCGACGACCTCGGCGACCTCCCCGCCTTTGACGCGCTCGACCGGCTGGAGGGGCGCGGGCTGCTCGGCGTGCGCGTGGCCGTCCGCAGCGCCGAAGCGCCGCCCGAGTTGTTGCGTCGCGCCGACGTCACCCTCGACGGCCCCGACGGCGCCCTGGCGCTGCTGTCCGACCTCGCCGGGAGCTAGCGGGCCGCGGCCAGCTGGGCGTCGAGCCAGCTGGCGGGTGTCGTCGCCGTCGCCGCGTCGCGCAGGCGCGTGGCGCGGTCGGCCCGCTCGCCGGCGTCCATGTCGAGCGCGGTGGCCAGCACCTCGGCCGTGCCCGTCACGTCGAACGGGTTGACCTCGAGGGCGGCACCCTGCAGCTCCTCCCACGCGCCTGCTTCCCGGCTCAGGGCGAGCACGCCGTCGCGCTCGTTGAGCATGGCGCCTTCCTTGGCCACCAGGTTGAGGCCGTCCCGCACCGGGTTCACCAGCAGCACGTCGTACCGCCGCAGCGCCGCGACCGAGCGCGGGAAGAAGTCGGACGTGTCGAGGTAGATCGGCTGCCAGTCGTCGGTGCCCCACTCGTCGTTGAGCCGTTGCGCCATGGACTCGACTTCCTGGCGGTAGGCGAGGTACTCGGGCAGCTGCTCCCGCGAGGGGTAGACGAGGGCGGCGAACACGACGTTGCCGACGAGGTCGGGCCGGGCCCGCAGCAACTCGTCGTAGGCGGAGAAGCCCCGCAGCAAGTTCTTCGACAGCTCGATGCGGTCGACGCGCACGATGAGGCGCTTGTCGCCCACGAGCTCGTCGAGGGCGACCAGCTCGCGCTGGCAGTCTTCGCTGGCGGCGACCTTCTCGATGTCGACGTGGTCGGCGGCCGCGGGCGCGATGAAGGTGGCCGGCGCGTTGCCGAGAACGTCGCGGCAGCACGCCTCGAACGCAGCCGCCCACCGGGGCGAGTGGAAGCCGCACGAACGGAACCCGGCCAGGCCCTCGAGCAGCTCGAGCGCGATCGGGGTCGGCAGCGTTCGCATCGACGTGGGTCCGCAGAACGGCGTGTGGTGGAAGTGCACGGCGCGCAGGTCGGGTCGCAGCCGCTGCAGCTCGGCGCCCAGCAACGACAGGTGGTAGTCCTGCACCAGCACGGTGGCGCCCTCGCCCGCCTCGTCGGCCACCATCTCGGCGAAGGCGTGGTTCACCCGCCGGTAGCCCTCCCACGCCTCGTGCCAGTACCGGTTGAGCAGCGGTCGGCGGGGGAGGTCGTACAGGCCGTGGTGCATGAACCACAGCGTGCCGTTGGCGATGACGTCGTAGTACATGCGGTAGTCGGCGTCGTCGGGCACCAGCTGGCGCAGCCGGAAGCCCTCGGCCTCGACGTCGCCGCCGGCGGCCGCCTCCCGGTCCTCGTCGGTGATCGCCGACGCGATCCACGTGGCACCCCGCCCCGCGATGGCGGGGCCGAGGATCGACACCAACCCGCCCGCGCCGCGTCCGGCCACCAGCTTCCCGGCATTGTCCCGGGAGAACGACAGGGGGCCACGGTTGGAGACAACGACCAGGTCGGGAGCCATCTGCCGGGCACCATACCCACGCCGCACAGGTAGGGCAGCATGCGTGTGTGCCCCGTGTCGTCGCCTGCCCGGACAAGTTCCGCGGCACCGCCACTGCCACCGAGGTGGCCCGGGCCATGGCCCAGGCGGCCCGTTCCGCGGGCTGGGAAGCCGGCGCGGTGCCCCTTGCCGACGGGGGCGAAGGCATCCTCGAGGTACTCGGCGGGGGCCGGCGTCACACCCGGGTGACGGGGCCGCTGGGCGAACCCGTCGACGCCGAGTGGCGCAGCCACGGCGACCTGGCGATCGTCGAGATGGCCAAGGCGTCGGGTCTGGTGCTGGTGGGCGGAGCCGAGGGGAACGACCCGCTGCGGGCGTCGACCATCGGCACCGGCGAGCTGCTGGCCGAGGTGCTCGAGACCGGTGCCACCCAGGTGATCGTGGGCATGGGCGGGTCGGCGACCACCGACGGGGGGCTGGGCTGCCTGCGGGCGCTGCCCTCGAAGAACCGGCTCATCGGCGTGGAACTGCGGGTGGCGTGCGACGTGCGCACCCACTTCGTCGACGCGGCGGGGGAGTTCGGCCCCCAGAAGGGGGCCAGCGACGCGCAGGTGGCCTTGCTGGAGCGGCGCCTCGAGCGGCTGGCCCAGGTCTACGAGGACGACTACGGCGTCGACGTGCGCCCGCTCGACGGCAGTGGGGCCGCGGGCGGTCTGGCCGGGGGCCTGGCCGCCATCGGCGCCGCCCTCGAGCCCGGGTTCGACCTGGTGGCGGGCATGGTCGAGCTGGAGGACCACATCGAGGGCGCCGACCTGGTGATCACCGGCGAGGGCCAGCTCGACCGGCCGTCGTTCGACGGCAAGGTGGTGGGCGGCGTGCTCGACCTCGCCCAACGGGCCGGGGTCCCCGTCGTCGTGGTCGCCGGGCGGGTGCTCGACGGCGTGGAGGCGCCCGTGCCCGTGGTCTCGCTGGTGGAACGGTTCGGCGAGGAGCGGGCGCTGGGCGACACGGCGGCGTGCGTCGCCGAGGCGGTCACGGAGGTGCTGGCCACCCAAGCTCTTTGACGAAGGTCCGCCGACCCGCCACCATGGAGGTACTTATCCAGAGCGGTCGAGGGACCGGGCCCAGCGAAGCCGCGACAACCAGACGGACGACCTCCCACAGGTCCGAAGTCCAGGTGCCAATGCCCGGAACGATAGGGAGGGACCACATGTCACGGGTCGAAGGGCCGTTCGTCGAAGGACTCCGGTGTCGGGAGTGCGCCCGCACGTACCCGGC
>JAFATL010000018.1 GCA_019243975.1 Actinomycetota bacterium
GGCGGCGACCGTGATCAGCACCTCGCTCGTGCTGATGCCGAGCACCTGGCCGAACAGCAGGGCGAAGGCCGACGTGGCTGACCCGTGGTACAGCGAGAGGAAGAGCACGCCGAGGCCGAGCATCCACGCCAGGACCGACCCGATGACAACGTCGCGCTCGGCCGCTCGCTTGCCCAACGCCCCCATCACCGACGCGCCCGCGCACGTGAGCACGAGCAGACCGGCGACGGGGTTCACCCCCAGCGCCACCGCACCGGCCGCGCCCGTGAACCCGACGTGCGCCAGCCCGTGTGCCGCGAACGAGAGCCGCCGGAGCACGACGAAGTAGCCGACCACGCCCGCGACGATCGCCACGACCGTGCCGGCCGCGTAGGCGTGCTGCATGAACGGGTACCGGAGCAGATCAGGCATGGGGGTGCGACGCCTCCGCTTCGAGACCGACGACGAAGATGCGCCCCCGGCTGTCGCGCAGCACTTCGACCGGCGTGCCGTACAGGCGCGACAGCGTCGCCGGCTGCACGACCTCGTCGGGCGTGCCGATCGCCACCGACCCACCGGCCACGTAGATGACGCGGTCGACGACGGGCAGCAACGGGTTCACGTCGTGCTCGACGAGCAGCACGGTGACGTTGCGCTCCCTCGCGATGCGCGACACCAGGCCGGCGATGGCCGACTGGTTGCGCATGTCGAGGTTCGACAGCGGCTCGTCGAGCAGCAGGATGCGCGGGTCGCGCACGAGCGACTGCGCGAGCAGGAGTCGCTGCAGCTCGCCGCCGGAGAGGTTGCCGACGCGGCGGTCGACGTAGGCCGTGGCTCCGACGGCAGCGACGGCCTCGTCGACGCTCTTCCGCACCTGGCGACGGGCCGTTCCCGCCAGCCGCGCCCCCCAGCGGTGCCCGTCGACGCCGAGACCGACGACGTCGCGGCCGGTCAACGCGATCGACGTGTCGAGCTCCCGGTGCTGCGGCACGTAGCCGATGGCCGGGTTGCCCCGCCGGGGCGGCCCACCCAGCACGCGCAGGTCGCCCGCCAGCGGGGGCAGGAGCCCGAGCACGGCCCGCAGCAGGGTCGACTTGCCGGCTCCGTTGGGGCCGAGCACGGCCACGAACTCGCCGGCGCCCAGCTCGAAGTCGGCGCCGCTCCACGTGGGCCGGGCGCCGTACCCGACCGCCAGGTCGCGAGCAACGACAGTGGAGTCGCTCATGCCGCCCGCCGTTCGAGCGCGCGCTGCAGCGCCCGCAGCTGGGCCACCTGCCAGGCCTGGAACGTGGGGTACGGCCGCGGCAACGTCTCCGTCACCGCTATGGCGGCGATGTGCTCGGCCCGGGCCCGACGGGCCAGGTTGGTCGTCGATGCGGTCGCGGTCTGGGCGTTGAACACCAGCACGTCGATGGCGCGATGCATGAGCTGACGCTGGAAGGCGGCGACGCTGGCCGCGGGTGGGTCGTTCCCGTCGGCCACCGCTCGCATGAACGCAGCCGGCGACACCACGTCGAGCCCGAGTGCGTCAGCCATGTACGCGAACACGGTCTCTGTGGCCCCGATGCGCGTGCCGCTCCAGTGCGCCTTGATCGACGCCACCAGGTCGCGGTACGGCTGCATCGCCTGTCGCAGCGCGGTGCGGCGCGCCGCGTAGTCAGCGCGGTGCGCGGGGTCGAGCCGGCCGAAGTCGGCGGTGATGCGGTCGGCGGTGCGCTCCACGTATGCGGGCGAGTACCACAGGTGCGGGTTGTCACCCTCGTGCTTGCCCACCAGGTCGCCCACCCGGAGCACGACCCGTCCCTGGCGCGGGTTGGCCTTGACGAGCTTGTCGACCCACGGGTCGTAGCCGACCCCGTTGACAATCACGTCGTCGGCGCCCGCGACCGCCCGGGCGTCCGCGGCCGTCGCCTCGTGGTCGTGGGGATCGGCGTTGGGGTCGGTGACGATGCTGTGGACCCTGACGTGGCCGCCGCCCAGCTGCGCGGCCAACGAACCCCAGAACCCCTCCGCCGCCACCACCGCGATCGGCGCCCCGCCGCGCACCCGCGAGCCGGAGCACGCCCCAGCCACCACGGCCATCGCGAGCACGACTGCACCGAACCTCATACGTCAGTGATAGAACGAGAACGATTCTCATTTCAATTCCCAACTTCGGGTACACTCCTCCCGTGGACGACGAACTCCACGAGCTGGT
>JAFATL010000273.1 GCA_019243975.1 Actinomycetota bacterium
TTTGGCGAACTGTTCGGCCACTTCGGCGTACTCGGTGACCATGTCGAGCACGACCTGGCGGGTGGGCCGCACCTGGTTCATCTGGCCGACGACCTGGCCCACGAAGTAGTTGGCCAGCTGCTGGGCGCCCGAGCCCTCTTTGCCCGAGGAGCGGGAGATCCGGGCTTGGGCCTCGGCCACGAGGATCGTTTGCAAGGGCATGCCCAGGGGCGGCGGGGCGTCGTCCTTCTCCCACTCGTCGGTCCAAGCGCTTCGGAGCATGCGGGCCGGCTTGCCCGTGAGCGAACGCGACCGCACCGTGTCCTTCGACGTCGCGGCCAGGAACTTCTGCTTCACCACCGGCTGCGTCTCGGCCTCCTCGGTGGTGAGCCACACCGATCCGCACCACACGCCTTCGGCGCCCAGCGCCATGGCCGCCGCGATCTGGCGCCCGCTGGCGATGCCGCCGGCCGCCAGCACGGGCGTGGGCGCCACCGCCTCGACCACGTCGGGCACGAGCACCATCGTCGAGATCTCTCCCGTGTGGCCGCCCGCTTCCGTGCCCTGGGCCACGATGATGTCGACGCCGGCGGCGTTGTGGCGCTCGGCGTGAGGACGGGTGCCGGCGAGGGCGGCCACCTTCACGCCCGCCCCTTTGGCCCGCTCGACCAACGACGGGGGCGGCGCACCCAGGGCGCTGGCGATGAGTCCGATGTTGTGGGCGAAGGCGACGTCGAGCAGGGGCTCGTACCCCTCGGGCGAGACGCTGAGGGTCCCGCCCCGGCGCCCGATGGCGCCGATCACGTCGGCGCCATCGTCGAGCTTGGGCACGCCGTAGCGCTCGAGGATGTCGTCGACGAACTCCTGCTGCTGGGGCGGGAGCAATTGCTGGAGCGTGTCGCGGTCGATGCTCGGCGTGCCGTCGGCACTGCCCTTGCCGCCGCTGATGTCGGCGTACTTGGCCGGCAAGAGGAGATCGACGCCGTAGGGCTTGCCCTTGGTCTGCTCCTCGATCCAGTTGAGGTCGATCTCGAGCTGTTGTGGCGTGTGAGCAACCGCACCCAGCACGCCGAAGCCGCCCGCGTTGGTCACGGCTGCGACCACGTCGCGGCAGTGGCTGAACGCCAGGATGGGGAACTCAACACCGAGCATCTCGCTCACACGCGTCTGCATGCCCGCGATCTTGCCCTCAAGGCATGATGGGCGCCATGCCAACTGCGGCATGATGGCCGCCATGTCGAACGAAACCGCGGTGTGGCCGGCCGTACGGCTGGCCCAGGCCATCCGGGACAAAGACCTCAGCAGCCGGGAGTTGCTCGAGCTCTACCTGGAGCGGATCGAGCGGCTCAATGGCCCGGTCAACGCGGTGGTCACCCTCGACGCCGACCGAGCGCGGGCAGCCGCTGACGAGGCAGATGCGGCGACGGCGCGGGGTGACGTGCTCGGCCCGCTGCACGGGCTGCCGATCACCATCAAGGACGCCATCGAGGTGGCTGGGGTTCGCTCGACCGGCGGCGCCGTCGAGCTGACCGACCACGTGCCCACATCTGACGCGGTGGCGGTGGCGAAGCTGAAGGACGCCGGTGCCGTCGTGTTCGGCAAGACCAACGTGCCCCGGTGGTCGGGCGACCTGCAGACCTACAACGAGATCTTCGGCACGACCAACAACCCATGGGAGACGACGCGCGGCCCGGGCGGGTCGTCGGGCGGCGCTGCCACCGCGGTGACGTGCGGCTTCACCAGCTTCGAGGTGGGCACCGACATCGGCGGCTCGGTGCGAATCCCGTCGCACTTCTGCGGCACCTTCGGCCTCAAGCCCAGCTTCGGCGTGATCCCCCAGCGCGGCTACCTCGACCAGGTAGGCGGAGGCACTACCGACGCCGACATCAACGTGTTCGGCCCCATTGCCCGCTCGGCTGCCGATCTCGACTTGCTGCTCGACGTCCTCGCCGGGCCGCCCCCGGAGCAAGCCGTCGCCTGGCGCCTGGAGCTGCCGGAGCCGAAAGGCACGTCACTCGCCGACTACCGCATCGGTGTGTGGTTCGAAGATCCGCGCTGCACCATCGACAGCGAGTACCTCTCGATTCTCCGCACCACCGTCGACGCGTTGAGCGCGGCGGGCGCCAAGATCGAAGAGGCGCACCCGGCGGTGTCGTTCACCGAGCAAGTCGACCTGTTCAACCTCATGATCACCGCCGCCATCGCGCCGAGCATGGGCCCCGAGATGGGTGCGGCCGTCGGCGGCTCGCACTACGACTGGCTGCAGCACGAGCGCGCCCGCGTGGGCTTCCGGAACGCGTGGGCCGACTGGTTCACCACGTACGACGCGCTCCTCTGCCCGGTGACGCCGACGCCGCCGTTCCCCCACGATCAGAGCGAAGAGTTCTTCACGCGCACGATGACCATCAACGGGGAGGAGCGGTCCTACCTCGACAACGTGTGTTGGACGGGTCTCATCGGCATCGTCGGCCTGCCGTCCGCGGTGCCGCCCCTGCCGAAGACCGCCGCCGGCCTCCCCGTCGGGGTGCAGGTTGTCACGCCCTACCTCCACGACCGCGACGCAGTCCGCCTCGCCGGCCTCGTCGCCGACGTCACCGGCGGCTACGTCACGCCTCCCGGCTTCTGAACTCGGAAGCGCCGTACGGTGGTGAGCTTCCTGCTGTCCGTGACGTTCGCGTGCGGTGTGTTCATCGCCGTCGCCCACGTCGTGAACCGCCGGTTCATCGCTCCGGTGTACGACGTCGTAGCGAACCTCGCTGCTTTCGGATGTGCCGTGGCCGCGTCTGTGCTGCTTGGCCACGCAATCCCGGCGGTCTTTGCGGGCCTCGCCATCGTCTGCTGGCTCGTCCTCGCCAGGCGAACGGCCCTCGATCTCAGCGAACGGCGCGCTGCGCGAAGCCTGCCCGACTGAGAGCCCGGACTCCGCCGAAGGCAGCCCGAACATAGAGTCCGTCTCCATGTGGTCGCGCGTGGTGTTCGGGGTCGTGCTGTGCCTGGTCGGCGCGGTGTGGTTCGGCCAGGGGATGAACTGGATCAAGGGGTCGTTCATGACCGGCCACGGCTTCTGGACGGTGGTGGGCGCGATTCTCTTCGTGATCGGGGTGTGGCGGATCGTGTCCGGCATCAGGCTCGGGCGCAGCACGACGCCCGACTGACACGGGCGCCGCCGGCGTCAGGCCACCTTGGGCAGGATTTCCCGGTGGTAGAAGTCGACCATCCCGGCCGTCTCGGGCCCGACTTGGCCCACGTAGATCTCGTCGTAACCGGCGGCGATGTACTTGTTGATCATCTCGAGATGACGTTGCGGGTCGGGCCCGCACACGATCTTCTCCGCCACGTCGTCCTCCGTGACCTTCTCCGACGCCTGCTCGAAGTGACCCGGCATCGGCAGCTCTTGTGACAACTCGCCGGGCACGCCGGTGGAGGGCCACAGCTCGAACGCGGTCTTGCGGGCCTTCGCCTCGTCCTCGTCCCAGCACACCTTCATGAGCGCGACCTTCGGTCCCCGGCCGCCCTCCTGGCTGTACTGGTTGGGCAAGTCGGGCTCAGGCGCGGTGCTCACGTACCCGTCGCCGATGCGGGCCGCCATGCTCGTCGCCTTGGGTCCGAACCCCGACACGAGAACAGGCGGCGCCTCGTCGGGAAGCGAGTAGATGCGAGCGTTGACGACCTTGTAGTGCTTGCCCTCGTGGTCGGTGATCTTGCCCTTCCACAGCTCGCGCATGACCTCGACCGCCTCCTCGAGCATCTCCATGCGCTCGTCGGCGGCGGGCCAGCGGTCGCCGAGGATGTGCTCGTTGAGGTTCTCGCCGGTACCGACGCCGAGCCGGAACCGCCCCGGCGCCATCACCGCGGAGGTGGCCGCGGCCTGGGCGATGACGGCGGGGTGCGTACGCATGGTCGGGCACGTGACCGCGGTCGTGATGCGCAGCTGCGTCGTCGACGCGATGCCGCCGATCACGTTCCACACGAACGGGCTCTCGCCCTGGCGGTCGATCCACGGGTGGAAATGGTCGGACACGGCCACCGAGCGAAACCCTTCCGACTCGGCCTGCTGGGCCATGCGCACGAGGTCGTTGGGCCCGTGCTCCTCGCTGGACAGGAAGATGCCGATCTCCGTCATGCCCGCGTTGTACCCGGGCTGGCGGGCTTGAATCGGTAACGACCCGACGCGTTACGACTCGAGCTGGATGCCGAACCGGTCGGTGTAGAAGCGGAACGTCTCCCGCAGCTGGTCGTGGTCGAGGCCGAACTGGCCGAGGTCGTAGCGCAGGCCGCCGTGGACGCCACGGGGGTGCTCGACCATGAACGCGTCCATCGCTGCCCGCACCTCGGGGGTGAACGGCTGGTCGGCGAGGGCGTAGATGCGCTCGACCATCGCCACGTCGTCGGCCATGAACTCGTTGAAGCGCACGTCGATCGACTGGTCGGTGGGCAGCACGTCGCGGTCGCGAACGCACGACCGCAGCATCGTCTCCAGCCGCTCGGCCCAGTAGTGACCGATCATTCCCGGGTCGATCCGCGTGCACCTGAGCCGGGCCGTGTAGGAGATCATCGTGGCCAGCGAGGCACAGATCGATACCGGGTCGCGATGGGTGACGACAAAGGTCGCGTCGGGGAACGTGGCCCGCAGCACCGGGAACTGCTCGAGGTGCTGCGGTGACTTGAGCACCCACCGCGTCCCGCCCCGCAGCCACGTGAGCGCCTTGAGCACGCGCTTGAGGTACTCGTAGTGGGGCGTTTGGTCTGACGCCATGTAGTAGTCGCGCCAGCTCGGAACCTCGGCCATCGTCTCGAACAACATCGTCGAGAAGTCCACGGCCAGCAGTTGGATCTCCTCGTGGACGTGGTCGACGTACATGTCGTGCATGCGCTTGAACAGCGGCATGGCGGAATTGATGAAGTTGAGGCCCTCCTTGCAGCGGGCGAGACGAGGGTCGGGCTCGCCGTCGGCCGGCCGCTCGCTCTCGGCCAAGACGGGCTCGAGGCTCTCCCAGTACGGCAGCGACCGCAGGCTGGGGTCGGCCGAGATCAGGTTGTGGAGGTGCGTGGTCCCGGTCCGCGGCAGCCCGCAGATGATGATCGGGCGCGTGATCTCGACGTCGTCGATCTCCGGGTGGCGCGTGAGCAGGTCTTGGATCAAGAGCCGGTTCTTGAGCAGCTGGGTGAGCTGGGCGAAGTTGGTGACGATGCCCTCGGGGGCGAGACCGGCCTCCTTCTGCAGCGACGAGGTCAGCACGTCGAGCCGTTGACGGAAGTCGTCGGGCCCGAAGTCGTCGAGCCCCGTCTGCTCCACCGCCGCGGCGATCAGGGCGTCGGGCTCCAGGGTCAGCGTGGCGCCGATGTCGGCCATCATGCTGCGCAACTCGACGATCTCCGGGCTGAACTTCGGCTCAGCGAGGTCGTCGATGAAGACGGTGGGCGGCCGCTCGCTCACGGGCTCGCCACCTCGTCGACGGGCACGACCTCCGTCGTGGGTCGCTCGGGCGTAGCCGCCGGGTAGAACCAGCGGAACCAGATACGGCCCCGGGGGTGGCCGGCGGTCGACAGCCAATTCGGGTGGCCGGGGTCGCGGTGGGCGATGACGATCGTCCAGCTGCCGTCGGGCTCGTACTGCACTTGGCCGCCGTTGATCGTGACGCGCTCGTAGTCGTAGTTGTAGGTGTGCAGGAACTGATTCCAGAGGCACACATTCCAGAAGGCCGACTCCGGTGAGCGGCCCCGGATCACGAGCGCCTCGTCGTCGCCGAGGTCGAAGCTGCCCATGGCGTAGGCGGCGTCGCCCGCCGCCCAGCCAAACGTCTGCTTCGGCACCGGGTAGGGCTCGTCCACGCTGTTGGGCTCGCCCAGCGCCAGGGGCACCAGCTGGGCCTGGTCCCGCAACCACGTCAGGGCGGCGCGGAAGCGGCGGGCGAGCTCCTCGTCGTTTTCGCGATACGTGGCGGGCGGGTCGTCGGCCTCGATGTGCCACTCGACGCGCCGGCCGTGCACGGGGTCGATCAGGTAGTCGCGCGTGATGGCACACACCGCGTCCGGCTCGAGCTTGATCCACGCGCCGTCGTGGGGCTCGGGGCTCAGCACCAGCTCGAACGTGCCGTCCGGTTCGATGCCGAGCATGCGGTCGTTCACCGTGCCGACGATGCGTTCGGAGTAACGGCCGTCGTTGGGCCCGCCGTACACCGTGAGCGAAAGGTAGACGGAGTCGCCTTTCGTGCCCCGCACGCGGTACGTGCGCGTCGGGTCGATCGGTGCGTACTGGTAGAAGGCGTCGGCGTTGTCGCCGCCCCACTTCTTGTAGGGACCGACGATGTCGACGAAGCGCGGCCGTGCCGTGTCGGCCCACACGTGCACGTCGAACGCCACCTGCAGGATCGAGAAGATCCACTTGTAGCCCTCCAGCACGCCTTGGTCGTCGAGCGGCGTGTTGGGTCCCTCGTGCAACTTGGCTTCGAGGTTGCCCAGCTCCGCCAGCACCTCCCGGAACACCGCCCCCGTCTCGGTCATGCCGGGACGATAGGACCTGGGCAACTGGCATGCTGGGTGCGTGCTCCTGCATCTCCGCGATCGCACTCTCGAGCTCACTCCCGGCCGCCCCGCCCTCATGGGCATCGTCAACGCCAGCCCCGAGTCGTTCTCCGACGGCGGCCTCTATTCATCCGTGGAGACGCAGGTGCGCGCCGCGTTGGAGCAGGTCGCCGCAGGTGCCGCACTGGTCGACGTGGGCGGCGAGTCTGGCGTGACCAACGCCGCTCCGCTGATGCCGGACGAGGAGATCGGGCGAGTGGTCCCGCTGGTGCGCGCCCTCGTCGACGAAGGCGTGATCGTGTCGGTCGACACGTGGAAGCCGGCGGTGGCCTCGGCCGTGCTCGAAGCGGGCGCCCATCTGATCAACGACGTCAGCGGCCTCCGTGACGTCGGGCTGGCGTCGGTGTGCGCCGCCCATGGTGCCGGGCTGGTGCTCATGCACACCCGCGCCGAGCCCAAGCACAAGGACTTCCCGCCGTATGACGATGTGGTCGCGGACGTGCGTTCGTTCCTGTGGGAGCGCGTCGAGGTTGCCCTGTCCAACGGGGTCAAGCGCGAGTCGCTCGTGATCGATCCCGGGCCCGACTTCGCCAAGACGCCTGCCCAGACGGTGACGGTGTTGCGCCACCTCGAGGGGTTGCGCGAGTTCGGCCTGCCGATACTCGCGGCCGTGTCGCGAAAGGACTTCGTGGGGGCCCTCACCGAGCGGCGCCCGAAGAACCGGCTGGCGGGCACGTTGGCGGCGGTCGGCTATGGCGTCGCCCATGGAGCCTCACTGCTGCGCGTGCACGACGTCGCCGAGGTGGCCGATTACCTCACGGTCCGCGCTGCGCTAGAGGGCGATGCGCCCGTACCGGAGGACCTGATGCTCGACGTCTCGCTGCGGCGGGAGCCGACGGTGACGTCATGAGTCTCTCGTACGTGCAGTCCGACTTCACCGCCGCAGACCTTCTCGTCGCCAAAGGATCGGCCTCGGTGTCGGTGTGCTTGCCGGCCCGCAACGAAGAGACGACGGTGCGGGCGATCGTGCGCGCTATCGACCGCGACCTGCGCCAGGCGGGCCTGGTGGACGAGATCGTGGTCGTCGACGACGGCTCGGTCGACGCCACCGCCGGTGCAGCCGCGTCCGCGGGTGCGCGCGTCGTCGCGTCGGTCGGCGGTCCCGGCAAGGGCCAGGCCATGCGAACGGGGCTGGCCGAGACCTCCGGGTCGATCGTCGTGTTCTGTGACGCCGACCTCTACGAGTTCGACAGCGGCTTCATCGTCGGGCTGCTCGGACCGTTGCTCACCGAGCCCGACGTGCAGTTCGTGAAGGGCTTCTACCGCCGGCCATTCGGTGACCGGCCCGACGAGGGCGGCCGCGTGACCGAGCTGGTCGCCCGCCCGTTGCTGCAGCTGCTGTGCCCGCAGCTCGCCCACATCGTGCAACCGCTCGGCGGCGAGTACGCCGGGCGACGCTCGACGTTCGAAGCGGTCGACTTCGTCGACGGCTACGGCGTCGACGTCGGGCTGCTCATCGACATTGCCCGTCGGTTCGGCATCGACCACATCGCCCAGGTCGACTTGGGCGTGCGCCTGCACCGCAACCGCCCGCTGCACCAACTGGTGCCGCAGTCCAAGGCGGTGATGGCCGCCGTACTCGAGCGCGCCGGCGTCGACGTCACGCTGTAGGGCTACGGCGCCGGGGCGTCGGCCTTCAGGAAGTAGAGCCCGGCGATCGTCCCGTCGCGGTCGAAGCTGACACGGACCTCGCCCTTGCCCTGCTCCATCGTCACCGGCACCCGCTCGACGTCGACCTGTCCCTTCATCACGGACTTCGGCGTGCCGTGGCGCCGGTACCGGCCATAGGTCACCTCGTAACCCTGCCAGTCGGTCGCCATCCGACTGACAGAGAGGCTTCCCTTCATCACTGGACCGAACATCGCTGCCACGGCGTCGAACTTCCCGGCGCCGAGGTCGGTCGTGACCTCAGCGGCGCGTGACGAGAACGGTCCGCGCGCCGCCTTCGTCTTCGTGCCACAGGCACTGACCATGAGCACGAGTCCGATGGCGACGGCGACGGCGACGGCGGCGGCTCGGGAGTAGGTGCTCATCCCGTAGCCACCGCGTTGAACCGAACCACGATGCCGCCCTTGCCGCGGCGGATGTCGACCGCCTCGAGAGGAAGGTCACCCAGCACGGCGCGCAGCTCGTCGAAGTGGATGTACCGGTGACCGTCGTGATCGGTGCGGCGCATGAACGGCACCGCAGGGTCACCGAGCAAGTCGTAGGCAACCAGCCGGCCACCGGGTCGCAGGACCCGAACGGCCTCCTGCAACGAGTCCTCCCAGCGCAGGGTGTGGTGCAGCATGATCCAGCTGAGCACGATGTCGAACGAGTTGTCTTCGAACGGCAGCGCCGTCGCGTCGGCCTGACGGCACTCCACCCGACCGTCGAACTGCGCCAGCCGCCGCTTGGCGGTCGCCACCATCGCCTCGTCGAAGTCCGTCGCACACACAGTGACGTCGGCGAACTTCGTCAGCAGCTCGGCCGCCATCGCCCCACTCCCGGCACCGATCTCGAGTACCCGGCCCGCCGGCCGCACCCCCTGCAACGCCCACGGCAGCACCACCCGCCGAGCAACGAACCGCCACGGCGCACTCCGGCACGCCGCCCGCTCCATCCTCG
>JAFATL010000742.1 GCA_019243975.1 Actinomycetota bacterium
GCCCTGCCGATCCTGCGCGGTGCGTTGGACGGGCGTTGGAACATGCCGTCGAAGGACGTCGGACAGCTCATCTCGTGGATGCCCCAGCAGCGATCGCACGGCGACTTCCGCGTGCTGTGGCTCGGTGACCCCGAAGCCCTCCCGCTCGACGGTTGGCAGCTCAGCAAGGGGTTGGCCTACGCCACGTCGTGGAACGGCTCGTCTACCGCTGTCGACCTGTGGCCCGGCTCGGGTCAAGGCGCCACGCAGCTCATCGACGACGCCGTCACCGTCGCTCGCCACGACGAGACGCGAACACTCGGCCACCTGCTGGCGCCCATGGCCATCCGCTACGTCGTCGTACCGCGGCGCATGGCACCCGGCGCGCCGGGCCCGGCGTTGCCGGCGCCCGCCGATCTGGCGCCGACGCTCGAGCAACAGGTCGACCTGTCGCTGTTGCAGTCCGACGACACGTTGAGCGTGTACGAGAACGCGGCGTGGGCGCCGTCGCGCACCAAGCTGCCGTCGTCCGCGGTCGAGGGCAGCCGTAGCGGCGGCCTCGCGTCGGCGGGCGAGGTCGACCTGGCCGGCGCGCCCCCGGTGCTGCGGTCGCCCAAGTCGCCCGTCCACGACGCCGGCTCGGTGCCCAGCGGGCAGGTGTTCATCTCGCAAGCGGCTGACGCGGGCTGGCAGTTGAAGGTCAACGGCCACACCGCGCCGCGCCGGCGCGCCTTCGGGTGGGCCAACGCCTTCTCGGTCAGCGCGGGCGGGAAGGCCACGCTGCGCCATCACACGTCACCGGCGCGCCCCCTCGCCATCTTGTTCGAGCTCGCGTTGTGGATCGTCGCCTTGCGCTGGCTGTGGCAGGCGTGGCGCGCCCGCCGTCGGGCTCGCCGGGCCGCGGCCGCCACCGACGCGCCACCGCCGGTTCCCGTGGCGGTCGGCGCGTGAGCGGCGACGGTCCCCGCCGCGGGCCCGCCCTCATCGCCATCGTCGCGCTGCTGCTCGGGGGCGTCGTCGCCGACGCCGTCGTGCACGAGCCCAAGGCGGCCACGGCATCGGCCCGACCGGTGATGCCGACGGCCGGCCCCGACAGTGCGCTCTCCTCCACCTGGTACTGCCCGCTGGCCACCGCCGACAAGGCCGGGCAGGCGTCGGGCACGGTGGTCGTGTCGAACCCCACGCGGCACCGGCTGAACGGCGCGCTCACCCTGTTCACCGTGCAGGGCAAGCCCGTCAAGGTCGATCTGTCGGTGCCGGCGCTGTCGCGCACCAGTGTGCGGGAGGCCGACCACGTGCAGGCACCATTCGCGGCCGCCCAGGTCGACCTCGACGGCGGCAACGCCGTGGTCGAGCAAGTGGTCAGCGGCTCGCTGGGCGACAGCATCACCGCCTGCGCGTCGCGCGCGTCGACGCAGTGGTACTTCGCCGAAGGCAACACCAGCAAGGACGCGGTGTTGCTGCTCTCGCTGTTCAACCCGTTCCCCGACGACGCCATCGTCGACCTGTCGTTCACCACCGACCAGGGCCGGGCCGTGCCCGACGCGTTCCAGGGTCTCGTCGTGCCCGGCCACGCCATGCTCGTCGTGAACATCGGCGACCACGTACGCCGGCGCGACGAGGTGTCGACCACGGTGTCGGCGCGCAGCGGGCGCGTGATCGCCGGCAAGATCCAGACGTTCAGCGGCGGCGGCCACAAGGGCATCGCCCTCGCCCTGGGCGCGCCGCAACTGGGCAAGGCGTGGTACTTCCCCGACGGTTTCGTGACCGAGGGCGTCACCGAGAAGTTCCACATCTACAACCCGGGTTCGAAGGAAGCCGAGGTGCAGTTGTCGTTCGCCCTCGAGCAGGGCGCGGCCGAGCCGTTCGACATCACCGTGCCGCCGGCCAGCCGGTACACGCTGACGGCCAGCAGCGAGTCGCGCATCCCGAAGGGCGACGCGCACGCGGTGACGGCCGAGTCGACCAACGGTGTGCCGGTGGTGGTCGAGCGGACGGTGGACTCACTGTCGCCCGCGCCCCGGCAGGGCTACACCGACATCGTCGGAGCCCAGGCCACCGCGACCGACTGGGTGCTGGCCGCGGGCGGGACGACCGAGACGTTCGACGAGTGGGTGATCGTGGTCAACACGTCACGGCGCACGGCCCACGTCGACTTCACCGCGCTGGCCAACGGCCAGACCCTCGCCATCGACGGCCTGCAGGACCAGACCATCCCGCCCGGCCAGCGCCGCGGCTTCCGCATCGGCGACCACATCAAGCGTCCCGACCTGCCGATGACCATCCAGAGCACCACCCCCGTCGTCGTCGAGCGCGGCATGTTCCGCGTCGGCGCCCTCGGCATGGCCAGCGCCATCGCCATCCCCGAGCGCTAACTGCAGAGCCGGGCACACGCGAGACGTCCCGCGGCCGGCGTCCTGCAGAATCGAACGGGATCGCCACGTACAGGACGCGGGCTTACTCCGGCACGGTGAAGGCTTCGGTGATGCCGCCGTCGAGCGGCACGGCGGCTGCGGTGATGAAACCGGCATCATCGCTGGCGAGGAACGCGATCGTCGCGGCCGCCTCGTCGAGAGACCCGAAGCGCCCCATCGGCCAGTGCACCTTGCGCTTCTCCAGCACATCAGGACCGAACTCGAGGACTGCTCGTTGCGTCGCGGTGTCGATCGGCCCGAACAAGACCGCGTTCACCCGCACTCCGCTGCGCGCCAGATGCACGCCAAGGTCGCGAGTCAGCTGGATGACGCCGGCCTTTGCCGCCGAGAACGCCATCTGCGCGGTCGCCGCGCCCATCGCTCCAAGGAACGATGTCGCGTTGATGATCGACCCGCCGGCCGGTTCGCTGTCCCGCACGTGAGGGATGCCGTGCTTGCAGGACAGAGCGACCGACGTCAGGTTCCCGTCGATGACTCGGTGCCAGGTGTCCAGGCTGGTGTCCATCAGAGCCCTGTCCGCGACGTCCATGACACCGAGGTTGTTGTAGATCACGTCGAGATGGCCGTGGCTACCGACGACCGAGTCGTACATGTCCGCAACCTGGGCCTCGTCGAGGAGATCGACAGTCAACGCCACGTCCCCGATCGAGTGCTCCACGCGATCCGTGCCGACGACGACTGCGCCCTCATCGCTCATCCGCTGAGCGACTGCAGCCCCGATCTCACTCGCCACGCCGTTGACAACACAGACCTTCCCGCTCAACCGGCGACCGACAACCAGCTCTGCCATGCCCCCAGTATGCGCCCGCACACAACCGGGATCGGCACGACTGCGCGGCGGATTGGTGGACGGCTACGAACGCTCGAACGTGGCGGTAAGACCGCCTGAGCCCGTGGGTTTGGCTTCGAGCTTGAAGACGTAGTGGTGGAGGCCGGCGCCTTTGGGGGGACAGGCGGGGCGCCATGGTTGCGACACGCTGCCGCCGGCGGGGACGGCGCCCTGGTCGACTTTGCCGTCGTGGGGCGGGATGCCGGTGACCTTCCAGTGCAGGAAGCCGTTGGCGTCGGGGTCGGTCACCGTCAGCGTGAGCGACGTGGCGTTCTTGGGGACGCCCGACCAGGCCAGCGGGGGCGACGTGCCTTCGCCGTCGCAGCTGAACTGCACCGGCAGCGGTCCGTCCGGGTTGAACGCCGTGCTGGTGAGGCTGATGGTCCCGGTGGCGTTGGGCGGGACCGTGTCGCCCGTCGTGCTCTTGCTGCTCTTGCCGCAGGCTGCGAGCGACAGGACCGCGAGCGCCAGCAGCATCGCCGGGAGCCGCTGCGTCACTGTTGCTGTTGGTCCCGGGCCTCGCGCTCTTGGGCTTCCTGCATGGCGCGCATGATGGCCTCGAAGATCTTCGCCGTGTCGGCTTCGAGGTGGTCGCGCGCCCGCAGCAGCACGAATGCGCCCACGTACACCGGCGGAATGACGATCAGGAACGCGGTGCGCAGGTTGTCGTTGAAGATCTGCGACAGCCCGGAGACGACGAGTGGCGCACTGGCCGCGCCGAGGACGACGGAGACCACGTTGAAGGCCCCGAACCCGGCACCGCGGAGGTTGGCAGGCAACGCGTCGGTGAGGCCGGCCCGCAGGGCGGGGATCGACATCACGATGATGAACAGGCCGAGCAGCTGGAACACGTACACGGCTGCCGTCGGCATGTGGATGAACGAGATGGCGAACAGCGTGGTGCCGATCATGATGCAGTAGGCCGGCAGCGCCATGCGGGCGCCGCGGATCTTGTCGTTGAAGTAATCCGCGAACCGGCCACCTAGCAGGATGCCCGGGATGCCGCCGATCACGATCAACGAGCCGACGACGCCCTCGGCTCGACCCTGGTGCACGTGGAGCTGCCGCTCGTAGAACTGCGGCAGCCACGTGCTGATGCCGACGACGGTGAACTGGAGGACGGCGATGCCGATCAGCGCGTAGCGCATCGTGGTGATGCTCATGATCGTGCGCAGGTCGGCCTTGAGGCCGTCCCACATGTCGGCGAGGAAGCGGCGGAAGCCGTGCTCGAACAGCGGCATCGACAGGTCGGCGTCGAGCGTGTCGTCCTCCGTCACGCCGAGGTGCATGCGGTCGGCGACGCCCCGCTTCGGCTCCCGCAGCCGGTACGACATGATGGCGATGGCGATGCCGGGGAAGCCCGCCACCAGGAAGCCCCATCGCCAGCCCCAGCGCGAGCTCACGAAGCCGCCGATGCCGATGCCGGCACCGATGCCGATGAACAGCATGCTCTGCTGGATCGAGAAGGCCAGGCCCCGCTTCTCGATCGGGTAGTAGTCGGCGATGAGGCTGGCGGCCGACGGCTCGGTGACGGCCTGGCCGAAGCCCAGGGCAGCGCGCAGGCCGACGAGCGACGCGAAGTTCGGCGCCGCCGCTCCCAGCGCGGTGATGCCCGACCACGCCAACACGGTGTGGCCGATCGTGCGGGTGCGGTGCCAGCGGTCGGCCAGGTACCCGGCAGGGAGGGTGATGATGCCGTTGACGAGGATGAACGACGACGTCAGCAGGCCGATGGCGAAGTCGCCGACGTGGAAGTGGTGCTCCAGCGGCGTGATCATGCCGCGCACGATGTACTGGTCCATCTGGTCGACCAGCAGCACGAAGCCCAGCGCCCACATCGGCCACGCCGAGATGCGGGCGGGCGGCACCGGCGACATGGGCGCCGTCTCCAGCGCGTCGGCCGACGACGGCGTTGCGCCCAGCGTGGCCGGTTCGAAGGTCTCCTCGTGCTGGTGGACGTGACCCGGTACGGCCTCGGTTCCGTCCCCCTCGTTCACCGCGCCTTTGTAGCACCCGCGATGATGACGGCGTGGAGCGGGTCATCATCGCCGGAGCATTGGTCATTGTCGCGGTCGTCGCCGCGCTCTTGATTCAACGGCGTAAGCCCGCGGCACCGACCCAACCCCGCAACTTCGACGTACCCGCCCAGCTCGACCGGGCCGACTTCGCCGGTGCGGACCTGCCCTGGCTGGTGGCCGTGTTCACGTCGAGCACCTGTGAGTCGTGCGAGCGCGCCACGGCCAAGGCGGCGGTGCTGGCGAGCAGTTTGGTCGCCTATGAGGAGATCCCCTACCAGTCGCGCAAGGACCTGCACGAGCGCTACAAGATCGACATCGTGCCGATGATCGTGGCGGCCGACGAGAAGGGCGTGGTGCGGGCGTCGTTCATCGGCGTGCCGACGGCGACCGACTTGTGGGCGGCGGTGGCGGAGGCCCGCCAGCCGGGCGTCAGCCCTGAGCCTGACCTCGGCCGCGGCTCCAGCTGACGGTGTCGTCGTCGTTCGGGATCTCGGTCGTGTCGTCGCGGCTCGACTCGACCTTGCCGTAGGCCTGCTCCTCGCCATGGGCGGGGGTGGCCTCGGGGTCGGGACGCCCGTCAGGCCGCGGTGCCCCGAACTGCGGGACGCCGGTTCGCCCGTGCACGGGGCGGCCGAAGCCCTCGTCGACCAGACGGCCGACCTCGGCGCCGTCGATGGTCTCCTTCTCGAGCAGCGCCTTGGCCACCTTGTCGAGGCCGGCCCGGTACTTCTTGAGCTCGACCGTGGCCCGCTCCTCCTGCTCGCGCAGGATGCGCTCGACCTCCTCGTCGATCACGCGAGAGGTCTCGTCGCTGTAGTCGCGGGTGTGCATGAGGTCCTCGCCGAGGAACACCATCCCCTGCGAACCCCAGGCCATCGGCCCGACGCGGTCGCTCATGCCCCACTCGCGGACCATCTTGCGAGCGAGCTCGGTGTTGCCGACGAGGTCGTTGTTGGCGCCCGTCGACAGGTCGCCGTAGATCAGCAGCTCGGCGACGCGACCGCCCA
This sequence comes from Actinomycetota bacterium, assembly GCA_019243975.1. Lineage (GTDB taxonomy): Bacteria > Actinomycetota > Acidimicrobiia > Acidimicrobiales > JAFATL01 > JAFATL01. Next base: position 6,269 of record JAFATL010000742.1, read on the forward strand.
TGCGCACGGCCAGGCTGTCTTCGATGTACTCGCGGGGGTAGATGTGGCGCTCCTCCATCGGGAGCTGCTGGGTGACGCCGAGGGCCATGCCCGTCGGCAGGATCGTCACCTTGTGCACGGGGTCGGCGTTGGGCAGCACGTAGGCGAGGACGGCGTGGCCGCCCTCGTGGTAGGCGACGCGCTCCTTCTCGTCCTCCGACAGCGCCATGGTCTCGCGGCGCTGGCCCATGATCACGCGGTCGCGGGCGGCCTCGAAGTCCTCCATGTGGATCTCTTTGTTGCCCCGCCGCACCGCGTGCAGCGCGGCCTCGTTGACAAGGTTGGCCAGGTCGGCGCCGCTCATGCCGGGCGTGCCCCGTGCCACCAGCTGCAGGTCGACGTCGGAGGCGATGCGCTTGTCGCGGCAGTGCACCTGCAGGATGGGCAGGCGCTCCTCGAGGTCGGGGAGGGGCACGACGATCTGGCGGTCGAAGCGACCAGGCCGCAGCAGGGCAGGGTCGAGGATGTCGGGCCGGTTGGTCGCCGCCATCATCACGATGCCCTCGGTGGTGTCGAAGCCGTCCATCTCCGAGAGCATCTGGTTGAGCGTCTGCTCCCGCTCGTCGTGGCCGCCGCCCAGACCGGCGCCCCGCTTGCGGCCGATGGAGTCGATCTCGTCGACGAAGATGATGGCGGGGGCCTGCTTGCGGGCCGTCTGGAACAGGTCGCGCACCCGTGATGCGCCCACGCCCACGAACATCTCCATGAAGTCGGACCCGGTGACCGACATGAAGGGCACGCCCGCCTCGCCGGCCACGGCCCGGGCCAGCAGGGTCTTGCCGGTGCCCGGCGGCCCGACCAGCAGGACGCCCTTGGGGATGCGGGCGCCGATCTCGCGGAAGCGCCCGGGCGTCTTGAGGAAGTCGACGACCTCGCGTATCTCCTGTTTGACAGCGCCGTAGCCGGCCACGTCGGCGAACGTCGTGCGGGGCCGCTCGGTCGTGTACACCTTCGCCTTCGACCGACCGATCGACATGAGGCCGGTCATCTGGCCCTGGGCCCGCCGGCTCATCCACACCCAGAAGCCGACGAAAACGAGGATCGGCAGGAGGAAGGGCAGCAGCGAGCCCAGCAGGTTGGGCTGGTTGTTGGAGAACTCGAGGTCGGCGACCTTGTCCTTGAGGACCGCCACGTCGGAATCGGGCAACGGGTGGGGCCCGCTCACGGTGAAGTGCGAGGTGTCGGTGAGCTGGCCCGTGATGTGGCCGGTGTCGTTGTTGACGGTGGCCTGCTTGACCTGGCCCGCCTGCACCTTCTTGAAGAACTCGCCGTAGGTCGCCTGGTTGCGGGACGGGCCCTTGAAGATCGAGGGCACGAGCAACGCGGCCACGACCAGGCCGAACAGAACGAGGATCACCCAGCGCCAGCTCTGGTCGGGCACTTGGCCCTGCGGCCCGCCCTGCCCGCCGGGGCGCCCGGGCCGCGGGTTCGGAGGCTGCTGTGCCATCACAAGATCGTAGGTCAGTGCCGCGCGTAAGCCGGTTCGGGTGGTTGGGGTATCCGTCAGTTGCGTATGACGGTTCGGTAACTTTCGTGCGCATGGATCACAACAGCGCCTGCTCGCATCCGGGCTGCGGGGGAGCGGTCGCGACCAAACTCACCTACGACTACGCCGGCCGCACGGTGTGGCTGGTCGATCCCGGCACCAACGTCGAGCACGGCATGGGCCTGTGCCAGGCACACGCGTCCACGTTCCGCCCGCCCGTCGGCTGGGTGCTCGAAGACGAGCGGCTGCCCACCATCCCGCGGCAGCCTCCAATCGCGGTCTGACCTACCCCGTTCGCCCAACAACAATGGTCGGCGTGAGCAACACGCCCCCGGCTGCCGCGTCTGACGTCGTCAAGCCGACGTGGGGGATGGGCGATGCCGTCGCCGGGTTGGCCATCGGGCTGGTCGCCGGTGGGCTGATCGCCGCCATCGCCACGGCGGTCACCGGCAAGGTCGACGGGCTGCCTGTGACCATCGCCGGGCTGGTCGGGCTGTGGATCGGCCTGGCCGGTGTGCCCGTGCTGGCCAGCCGGCGCAAGGGGTCCTGCAGCCTGGCGGACGACTTCGGGCTGCGGCTGGTGGCCCGCGACATCCCGGTCGGGATCGCGGCCGGCTTCGTCGGGCAGTTCGTGATCGTGCGGCTGGTGGTCGAGATCTTCCAGGCGTTCGCCCACAACATCGACGTGGCCCAGCAGACCAAGAACGTCACGGGCAACCCCGAAGGTCTCGGGCTGGCGGTGCTGGCGCCCTTCCTCGTGTTGGGAGCGCCGTTCGTCGAGGAGCTGTTCTTCCGCGGGCTGGTGCTGCGCTCGCTGGCCCGCCGGTTCGGCCCCGTCATCGGCGTGGTCGGGTCGTCCGTCTTGTTCGGTCTCGTCCACTTCCAGACCGGTATGGGGGCCGCCTCCGACGCCGCCCTCATGTGCGCCATCGGCGCCTTCGGCCTCCTGCTGGCCTACCTCGCCGTCCGCACCGGCCGCCTCGGCCCGGGCCTGGTCGCACATGCCACCTTCAATGCGATCACGGTGATCGCGTTGGCAACCAGCCACTGAAACTCGCCACTAAAGGTGGTCGCCGCGAGTGCCGATACCTCTGCTTGAGGGAAGCGGAGGGAGCAGAACGATGGCGTGTCCGGTGTGCCGCACGAAGCAGATCGTTGAAATCGGGATCAACCTGGGCGACAGCGCCGTCACGCTGCACAGCTGCTCCAAGTGTGAGACCCGCTGGTGGGAGCGCGACGGGGAGCCCGTCGAGGTCACCGGCGTTCTCAGCCTCGCCGCCGGGCGCAGGTAAACGCCGGGCGCCCGATTCGGGGCCCTTTCTTCGGGCAACATGGTCGGTGTGCGCCGGCTGCGTGACGCCCTGAGCAGAATCGAATGGCGTCGGCCGTCGTGGCCGGCCATCTGCACCTTCGTGGCCGTCGGCGGGTCGGTGCTGTTCGTCTTCCTGCAGCTGTCGCCCCACCTGCTGTTCTCCAGCACGACGCCGGCGGGCGGCGACATGGGAGCCCACGTGTGGGCGCCGGCGTACCTGCGCGACCACCTGTTGCCGCACTGGCGCCTCACCGGCTGGACGCCCGACTGGTACGACGGCTTCCCCGCGTTCGTCTTCTACTTCCCGCTGCCGAGCCTGCTGATCGTCGTCCTCAACCTGGTGCTCCCGTACGGGATCGCCTTCAAGTTGGTGACGGTGCTCGGCATCCTGACGCTGCCGGTGGCGGCGTGGGCGTTCGGCCGCCTGTCGGGCATGCGCAACCCGATCCCCGCGTGCCTGGCGGTGGCGATGGTGCCGTTCCTCTTCGACCGCTCGTTCACGATCTACGGCGGCAACATCCCCTCGACGCTCGCGGGCGAGTTCGCGTTCTCGATCAGCCTGTCGGTGGCGCTGGTGTTCCTCGGCCTGTTCGCGCGCGGCCTACGCACCGGGAAGCACCGCGCCCTCACGGCAGTGCTGCTGGCCGTTACCGCGCTGTGCCACATCATCCCCACGTTCTTCGCCGTGTTCGGCGCCGGCGTGCTCACGGTCATCGCTCTCTTCCAGCGCCCGTTCACCCTCGCCCGCGCCAAGTTCGCCATCCCCGCCCTCGCCGTCGGCGGCCTCATCGCCGCGTGGTGGGTGGTGCCGTTCGAACTGCGGCTCCAGTACACGAACGACATGGGCTGGGAGAAGATCGTCCAGTACCGGCACACGCTGTTCCCGCACAACCTCACGTGGTTGTTCTGGATGGCGGCCCTCGGCGGCGCGGTGGCGCTCATCCTGCAGCGCCGCATGGGCATCTTCCTCACGATCATGACCGTGACGTCGGGTCTGGCGTTCGTGTGGGCGCCCCAGAGCCGGTTGTGGAACGCCCGGCTGCTCCCGTTCTGGTTCCTCTGCCTCTACCTGCTCGCCGGCTTCCTCGTGGGCGAGGTCGGCCTCGGCATCGCCACCCTCATCACCCGTGACCCGCAACCGGTCCTCGGCGTCATCGCGGGTACACCGGTCGTGCTGGCGGCCGTCGCCATGGTGTTCGTCGGGCTGCCTCTGCGCTCCCTGCCCGGTGGCGGGGTGAAGGCCGACGGCAAGTACCACTGGCCCCTGCACAGCCGGTACAGCTTCGCCACCGCCGACAGCAGCTTCATACCGGGGTGGGCCAAGTGGAACTACACGGGCTACGAGAAGAAGGCCTCGTACCCCGAGTACCGCGACGTCGTCGCCACCATGGCTCAGATCGGCAAGACCGACGGCTGCGGCCGCGCCATGTGGGAGTACGAGAAGGAAGAAGACCGCTTCGGTACGCCGATGGCGCTCATGCTCCTGCCGTACTGGACGCGCGGCTGCATCGGTTCGATGGAAGGGCTGTTCTTCGAGTCCGCCGCGTCGACGCCCTACCACTTCCTCAACCAGTCGGAGCTGTCGGTGGCGCCGTCCAGCGCGCAGCGCGACCTGCCGTACCGGCCCCTCAACGTGACCGAAGGCGTCAAGCACCTGCAGTTGATGGGCGTGAAGTACTACATGGCGATCTCGGACGAGGCGAAGGCGCAGGCCGACGCCGACCCCGACCTCAGACAGATCGCCACGTCGGGGCCGTGGACCGTGACGTACAGCGAGAACGGGTCGGCGGTGAACAAGGACCGCACGTGGAAGGTCTACGAGGTCGCCAACTCGGAGCTGGTGCAGCCGCTCAGCGAGCAGCCCGTGGTCGTCACCGGCCTCAAGAAGGGCGCCCGGCCGTGGCTGCAGGCGGCGGTGAACTTCTACCAGGACTCCTCGCAGTGGCCGGTCATGCGCGCCGCCAGCGGGCCGAAGTCGTGGGCCCGCGTGCCCGTCGCTTCGATCAACACCCCCCACGAGTCGGTGCCGGCCGCCCACGTGCGCAACATCAAGACCACCGACGACCGCATCAGCTTCGACGTCGACCGCACCGGCGTGCCGGTGCTGGTCAAGGCGTCGTACTTCCCCAACTGGCAGGCGTCGGGCGCGGGCAAGGTGTACCGGGTCATGCCCAACCTCATGGTGGTGGTGCCGACCAAGAAGCACGTGTCGCTGCACTACGGCGACACGCCGGTCGACACGCTCGGCTTCGCCCTCACCGTCCTGGGCCTGGCCGCCGCCGTCACGCTCGCCCGCCGTCCGCCGGTGACGTACCCCGAGCCGCCCCCGCCGCCGATCGACGAAGACACCGAGGAGACGGAGGAGTTCGAGGAGGAGCGCGAGCCCCAGTTCGTGCCCGCCTACTTCGCCCCCGTGTACTCGGACCCACCGCCACCCTGATCGGCCTGCTAAGCGTGAGCGGGTGAAGCGGTACCTGCATCGCTTTGCCGCCGTCGGCGGACTGGTGACGGCCATCGACGTGGTGGTCGTGCTGGCGTTGCGGTTGGGCACCGGGATGCCTGTCGTGCTGGCCGACGCCATCGCCATCGCGGTGGCCGGTTTCCTGTCTTACGGCCTGCACCGCTGGTTCACGTTCACCGACGACCCCTTCGTCCGGTGGGTGCGCGAGCCGGCCACGTTCACCACCATCACGGTGGCCGCCGGGCTGGTCGACGTGCTGCTGCTGCGGGTGCTGGCCGTGCCGCTCGACACCCATCGCTTCTGGCCCCTGCTCCTGGCCAAGGCCATCTCCCTCGCGGTGGCCGGCACGTTGCGCATGTACAGCTATCGCCGGCTGCTGTTCGAGGTGGTGCGCGACGAACAGGCCCGCCGCGCGGAACGCGGTGCACCGCCGGGCGACGTGCGCCTGTCGGTGGTGATCCCGGCGTACGGCGAGGCGTTCAACATCGGCGCCGTCATCACCCGTCTGCGCCAAGAGCTGGCGCCGGCGGGCCACGTCGAGGTGATCGTCGTCGACGACGGGTCGAAGGACGGCACGGCCGACGCCGCGCGCGCGGGCGGCGCCGACCAGGTGATTGCCCAGCCGGTGAACCGGGGCAAGGGAGCGGCGGTGCGGGCCGGGATGCTCGTGGCGCGCGGCCGCACGGTCGCGTTCACCGACGCCGACCTGGCCTACCCGCCCGTGCAGCTGCTCGAGCTGTTGGCCCAGGTCGAGGCGGGCTGGGACATGGTCGTCGGCAGCCGGCGCCACGTGGACACCTCGACGCTCGTGAAGGCGCGGCGGCTGCGCGAGATGTCGGGCCGGTTGTTCAACGCCTTCACCCTTCTGGTGCTGCTCGGGCAGTACCGAGACACGCAGTGCGGCATCAAGGCGTTCCGGTCCGACGTCGCCCGGCTCCTGTTCGGGCACGCCACCATCGACCGGTTCGCCTTCGACGTCGAGCTGTTCCACCTGGCCGAGCGCTACCGCCTCTCGCTCACCGAGGTGCCGGTGACCCTCGCCAACACGACCGCCTCCACGGTCCGGGTCGGGCCCGACGCCGTGCGCATGATCCTCGACCTGTTCCGCATCCGGCGGGCCGGCAGCCGGGGCGATTACGAGCTCCAAGGGGACGAGAGGCTGACCCTGCCCAACTAGGGTGGGCAGCCGCCATGGCCGACTTCGACGCGATCTTCAAGGCGTACGACGTGCGTGGGCTGGTGCCCGATCAATGGGACGCCGACGCCGCCCGTCGCATCGGCGCCGCCTTCGCAGCGTTCTGCGGGTCCGACCGCGTGCTGGTCGCACGCGACATGCGGCCTTCCGGCGTCGACCTGGTGGCGGCCTTCGCCGAGGGCATCACGGGCACGGGCGCCGACGTGGTCGACCTGGGCATGGCGTCCACCGACCTCATCTACTTCGCGGCCGGTCGCCTCGACGCGCCGGGAGCGGTGTTCACCGCTTCGCACAACCCGGCCCAGTACAACGGCATCAAGTTCTGCCTCGCCGGCGCCAAGCCCGTCGGCGAGGACACCGGTCTGCGTGACATCAAGGCCCACGCCATTGCCGGCGACGTCCCGATGGCCGCCACGCACGGCACGGTGTCGCAGCTCGACCTGCTCGACGAGTACGCCGACCACGTGCGCTCGTTCGTCGACGTGAGCGCGTTGCGGCCCCTCAAGGTGGTGGCCGACACCGCCAACGGCATGGGCGGGTTGGTCGTGCCCAAGGTGTTCGGCCCGCTG
>JAFATL010000365.1 GCA_019243975.1 Actinomycetota bacterium
GCCCGAAGAGGAGAAGCTGCTGGAGGCGGCCGAGCAGTGGAAGGAGTTCAACCCCATGCTCGGCACGCGCGGCGTGCGCCTCGGTGTCATCAAGCCCGGCCTCTACGCCATGCAGGTGCGGGCCCTGATGGAAGCGGCCGCCGATCGCGTCGCCGCCAAGGGCAAGCCCGTGGTCGAGGTGATGATCCCGCTCACCGTCACGCGCGAGGAGCTGGCCCTGGCCCGGTCGTGGGTCGAGTCGGCCATCGCTGAAGCGACCAAGGGCGTGAAGAAGCCGATCGACGTCACGATCGGCACCATGATCGAGACGCCCCGTGCGGCCGTGCGCGCCGACGAGATCGCCGAGGAAGCCGACTTCTTCTCCTTCGGCACCAACGACCTCACCCAGATGACGTTCGGCTTCAGCCGCGACGACGTCGAGGGCCGCATGATGACGGCGTACCTCGAGCAGGGCCTGCTCAAGCGCAACCCCTTCGAGACCATCGACCGGGGCGGCGTGGGCGAGCTGGTGAAGCTGGGCGTCGAGCGCGGTCGCGCCACCAACGCGAAGATCAAGTTGGGCGTGTGCGGTGAGCACGGCGGCGACCCCGAGTCGATCGCGTTGTTCGCCGAGGCGGGCCTGCACTACGTGAGCTGCTCGCCCTTCCGCGTCCCGATCGCGCGCTTGGCCGCGGCCCAGGCCGTGCTCGGCGCCGGCTCCGTCTCCACCGCGTAGCCGGTGAAGCCCTCCGATATCGCCGACCTGGTCGACGTCGGCGACCCGCGCCTGTCTCCGGACGGGCGCTCGGTCGCGTACGTCGTCACGACGGTCGACCTCGATGCCAACGAGTACCGCAGCCGCATCTGGCTGGCGTCGACCGACGGCAGTGAGGCACCGCGCCCGCTGACGGCAGGCAAGAAGCGCGACGCCCGCCCCCGGTGGTCGCCCGACGGGCGGCTGCTGGCGTTCGTTTCGCACCGCGACGCGGAGACGGCCAGCCAGCTCTACGTGATCCCTGTCGACCGGGGCGGCGAGGTGGCCGAGCTGGCGTCGTGGAAGGAGGAGATCGAGTCGTTGGAGTGGTCGCCCGACGGTTCGCTGCTCGCCTTCACCGCACGTGACCGCGACGAGGATCGGTACGGCAAGGAGAAGCTGCGCGACCAGCCGCCCCGGCGTGTCACCAAGCTGTTCTCGCGCCTCGACAGCGTGGGTTGGACCTTCGACCGGCCCCGGCATCTGTTCGTGGTGCCCGCCGACGGGTCGGCCAAGCCGGTGGCGCTCACGTCCGGTCCCGAGGAGAGCGGGCTGACCTGGGCGCCCGACGGGTCGCGCATCGCCTTCAGCTCGCAACGGCATCCCGACTACGACCTGGGCCAGGTCTACGACCTGTTCACCGTGCCGGTCACGCCCGAGGGCGGGGGCGACGTCACCAAGCTCACCGACACCACCCAAGCGTTCAGCCGGCCCGAGTTCTCACCCGACGGGTCGCAGATCGCCTTTGCGTGGGGCGACGCCGAGACCGAGCCCCGCCACGGCCAGGTCGGCGTGCTCGACGTCGCCAGCGGCGCCCGCCGGCTGCTCAGCACGTCGCTCGACCGCAACTGCGCCGGGTACGGCACGCCCCGGGCGGCGGCGTGGGACGGCACCGACGTGTTGTTCCCGGTCGACGACGGCGGCAACGTGCACCTGTACCGCGTAGGCGCCGACGGCACGGGCAAGCCCGAACTGGTGATCGGCGGCGACCGTCAGGTCACTGGCTTCGACGTGCGGAGCGGCCGCGTCGTGTTCACCGCCGGCGACGCCACGCACCTGACTGACGTGTTCGTGCTCGACACCGACGGCTCCGAGCGTCGGCTCACCACACACGGCGACCGGTTCGTCGCCCTGCACCCGCCGGTGGCGCCCGAGCGCTTCACGGCGACGTCACCCGATGGCGCCGAAGTGGAGGCGTGGCTCATCCGTCCTGTCGGGTTCGCCGAGGGCGGCGCCTATCCGGCGTTGCTCAACGTGCACGGCGGGCCGTTTACGCAGTACGGCAACCGGGTGTTCGACGAGTTCCAGGTGCAGGCGGGCGCGGGCTACGCCGTCATCTATTGCAACCCGCGCGGGTCGTCGGGCTACAGCGAGGCGTGGGGACGCGCCATCCGCGGGCCCATCGCCGAGGTCGATCCCGGCTCGGGCTGGGGCGGCGTCGACTACGACGATGTGATGGCGGTCACCGAGGAGGCGGTGCGCCGCTTCCCGTTCATCGACGGCTCGCGGCTCGGCGTCCTCGGTGGGTCGTACGGCGGCTACATGACGTCGTGGATCATCGGCCACACCAACCGGTTCAAGGCGGCGTGCTCGGAGCGGGCCGTCAACAACCTGCTGGCCGAGGAGCACAACAGCGACATCGCCGGGATCTTCAAGATGTACGTGGGCGCGACCCATCTGGACGCCCCCGAGGAGTACCTCCGGCAATCACCCGTGACGTACTTCAGGGACATGCACACGCCCCTGCTGATCCTGCACAGCGAGGACGACCTGCGCTGCCCGATCTCCCAGGCCGAGGAGCTGTTCGTGGCCCTGCGGATGCTCAAGCGGGACGTGGAGTTCGTGCGCTTCCCGGGTGAGAGCCACGAGCTGACCAGGGCGGGCGCACCCAAGCACCGGGTGATGCGGTTCGACGTGCTGCTGGAGTTCTTCGCCCGCCATTTGTTGTCGTAGGGCCGCGGTAGCGTCCCCCTCGATGGCGATACTCGACGAGGACGTGGCTCGGGTCAGAGCCGAGACCGACTTCGTCCAGCTCGCCAGCGAACACGTCGCGTTGAAGAAGGTGGGCCGCCGCTGGACGGGCCTGTGCCCCTTCCACGCCGAGAAGTCGCCGTCCTTCACCGTGAACGCGGAGGAAGGCCTCTATTTCTGTTTCGGCTGCCAAGCCAAGGGTGACGTGATCACCTTTGTGCGCGAGGTGGAGCACCTCGACTTCGTCGAGGCGGTTGAGCGCCTCGCCTCGCGCGCCAACATTCAGTTGCGATACGACGACGCGGCGGCGTCGAAGGATCGACAGAAGCGCAGCAAGCTGCACGAGGCAATGGAGCGCGCCGTCGAGTGGTACCACCAGCGGCTGTTGTCGGCGCCCGACGCGGGCCAGGCGCGCAACTACCTGCGGTCGCGCGGCTACGACGGCGACGTCGTGCGCGAGTTCAAGATCGGGTGGGCGCCCGAGGGGTGGGACGAGCTGGCGCGCGAGCTGAAGCTGCCCGACGACGTGCTCACCGACACCGGGCTCGGGTTCCTCAACCGGCGTAACCGCCAGCAGGATGCGTTCCGGGGGCGCGTGATGTTCCCGATCTTCGACGCGTCGGGCAAGGCGGTGGCGTTCGGGGGGCGCACGCTCACCGGCGACGGTCCCAAGTACAAGAACAGCCAGGAGACGCCGATCTACTCGAAGCGGCGCACGCTCTACGGGCTCAACTGGGCCAAGACCGACATCGTGCAGGCAGGCGAGGTCATCGTGTGCGAGGGCTACACCGACGTGATCGGCCTGTTCCGCACCGGAATGCCGCGCGCAGTGGCTACGTGCGGCACCGCCCTGGCCGATGAGCACTTCCATGTTTTGAAGAACTTCGCCCGGCGGGTGGTCCTGGCCTACGACGCCGACGCCGCCGGCCAGGCGGCGGCCGAGCGCTTCTACGAGTGGGAGAAGCGCTACGAGATCGACATCGCGGTGGCCGGCATGCCGGCGGGCAGCGACCCCGGCGAGCTCGCATTGCGCGATCCCGACCGCCTGCGCACGGCGATCTCCGAGGCCCGCCCCTTCCTCGCCTTCCGGCTCGAGCGCGTGCTGGCGGGCACCAACCTGCGCGCCCCGGTCGAGGCGCGTGCACGCGTGGCCACGCGCGCGCTGGAGATGATCGCCGAGCACCCGAGCGACGTCGTGCGTCGTGAGTACGTCGGCCAGGTGGCGGCCACACTCGGCTTCGAGGTCGAGCGCTTGCTGATGAGCCTGCCGGCGCCGGGACGCAAGGTCGTCCCGATCCAGACGCGGCGCGCCGCCCAGGCGGAGGGTCCCGAGATAGAGGCGTTGCGCCTCGCCATCCACCAACCGGAGTGGGTGGCGGAGCGGCTCGAGGAGGTGCTGTTCGCCGACGAGCTGCACCTGGCGGCGTACCGCGCCCTCGCAGAAGCGAACGAGTTGCACGAAGCCATCGACAGTGCCGACCCCGGTGCGGCCGCGTTGCTGCAGCGTCTGGCCGTGGAAGAGCCTGCCGCCGACCCTGACGACGTTATTGCCCGGTTGGTGGAGCAAGCTGTTGACCGTGCACTTGCCGAGCTGGAGTCGGAGGCCAAGGCGTCGGAAGAACGCTTCGCGGAGCTGGCCCAGGTGACCGGCTGGGTGAAGCTGGCGCGGGAACAGCTGCGTGAACCGGGGGAGAGCATCGAGGCCGCGAACCGGTTGGTAGCCTGGCTCAGGGAACGGGCCGAGGAGGACGCATGACCGAGGGCGCACACGTGCTCTCAAATCCTT
>JAFATL010000568.1 GCA_019243975.1 Actinomycetota bacterium
GCCACGCGGTTGCGGGCCCGCCTCGACGGGGTTGGCGCCCATCGCTTCAAGGAATACATCGTCGAGTGAGCAGCAGCCCGAAGCCGTTCGAGCCGCCGATCTACCCGTACGAGCGGCTGAACGCGGCCAAGGCCAAGGCGGAGGCGCACGACGGTGGCGCCGTCGACCTGTCGATCGGCACGCCGTGTGACCCGCCGCCGCAGTTCGTGATCGACGCGCTGGCGTCGTCCAACGCCGAACGCGGCTACCCGCCGTCGGCCGGCACCGACGCGTTGCGCCGCGCCGCCGCCGCGTGGATGGAGCGTCGGTTGGGTGTCGCGGTCCCGCCGTCGGCGATCGCCGCGTGCGTGGGCACCAAGGAGTTCGTGGCCACGTTGCCGCAGTGGCTCAAGCTGCGCCGGCCCGACCGCGACACGATCCTGTACCCGGCGTTGGCGTACCCGACCTACGAGATGGGCGCCACGCTTGCCGGCTGCCGCGCCGTGCCGGTCGATGTCGACGACCGGTTCCACCCCGACCTGTCCTCGATCAGCGACGATGACGCGTCGCGTGCGTTGGCCTTGTGGGTGAACACGCCGGGCAACCCGGCCGGCCAGGTCGACGACCTCAGAGCGGCAGCGGCGTGGGGACGCGAGCACGGCGTGCCCGTGTTCAGCGACGAGTGCTACATCGAGTTCACCTATGCGGGCGAGCCCCGCACGATCCTCGAGCATGGTCTCGACGGCGTGGTGGCGGTGCACTCGCTGTCGAAGCGTTCCAACTTCGCGGGCGGCCGGGTTGGCTTCTACGCCGGCGACCCCGACCTCGTGCAGTACCTGCTCGAAGTGCGCAAGCACGTCGGCATGCTGCCTGCAGGGCCCACCCAGGCGGCGGCCGTGGCCGCCCTCGGCGATGACGCGCACGTCGACGAGCAGCGCGACCGTTACCTCCGTCGGCTGGAGCGGATGCGCGAGATCCTCGAGCACGTCGGCGTCTCGGCGACGCTGCCGCAGGGCTCGTTCTACCTGTGGGCGCCCGCCCCCGGCGGCGATGCCATGGGCCTCGTCGACCGCTTGGCCGCCGACGCCGGCACGCTGGTCGCCCCGGGCGACATCTTCGGTCCCGCCGGCGCCGGCCACGTCCGCGTCGCCGTCGTGCAGCCCGACGACCGCATCGAGCTGATCGCCAAGCGCCTGCAGTAAACGAACCGCCGTCTCTGCGACTCTATGGGCGTAGAGATGCGCGACTTCGATGGGTTCTTCGGGGCGGAGTACCTGCGGGTGCTGCGCTCGTTGACGCTCGTGCTGCGGGACCGCCAGCGGGCCGAGGACGCCGCCCAGGAGGCCTTCGCCCGGGCCTACCGGCGCTGGTCGAGCGTCGGACGCATGGAGCGACCGGGGACGTGGGTGTACGTCGTCGCCTTGCGAGCCGAGCGCCGACGGCTGGCCCGGGACGCGACGCGGCCGGATTCTGCGCTGGAGGCGATCGCTGCCGACAGGATCGATGACGCAGTCGACCGGGTGTGGGTGCTCGACGCCCTCGACCGGCTCACGCCCCGTCAGCGATGCGCTGTCGTGCTCCGCTACTACGCCGACCTGTCGGTCGCCGACATCGCCGAAGCCATGGGCTGCGCGCCGGGCACGGTGAAGGCGACGCTGCACACCGCCCTCGAACGCCTGCAGGTGCGCATGTCGGCGGACGCCGCCGAGGAGGTGCCCAGTGCGAACTGAAGACGATCTCCGCCGTCTCCTGTCCGACGCCGCCCAGCGCGCCGCCGGCCCCTCGCCCGACGCCCGCGCCCGCGTGGGTCGCTACGTCCGCCGCCAGCGCGCCTGGCGCGTCGGCGCCGTTGCAGGCGTCGCCATCGCCCTCGCCGCCTTCGGCCTGGTGACCCTTACCCGCCCCGACCACCGCGCATCAGTCCGCGTCGTCTCGCCCGGGCCAAACCCGTCGCCCGCCTCTGTGCCGGGTCCGGAGCCCGATACCCGATCGTCGATCTCGACCACGACTCCCACGGGCACGGTCCCGGCCGGATTCATCGCCGCGTCGATCACCTTCGTGTCGCCGAAGGACGGCTTCGTGCTCGGCAGCGCGCCGTGTTTGTCCGCGCGGCCCTGCACGGTGATCCTCCGAACGAGCGACACCGGTCGGACGTGGCAGCGGATCCCCGCGCCAGCGGCCGATGTGGGCGCCGACAACGCGCCGGGATCCGTCAGTCACATTCGGTTCGCCACGACGACCGACGGCTGGGTGTACGGCCCCGACTTGTGGGCCACCCACGACGGGGGACTTCGCTGGTCCAAGATCCACGTCGACGGTCAGGTGGAGGACCTGGAGGCATCTGCCGGTGTGGCGCACTACATCGTGCTGGTGTCGGGCGACACCCCTGCTCAGCACGAGCTCGCGTCCACGCCGATCGGGCATGAGGCGTGGGAGTTGTCGGCCAACTCGCTCGACCAGGGAGCTGCGCCCGTCGCAGACGCGCACATCGTGCTCCAAGGCCGTCGCGGCTGGGTGCTGGTCAACGCGCGAACGGTGGACGCGGGAGCCCGACTTACGCCCGATGGTTGGGTGTTGTGGCATCCTCCCTGCGCGGACGTCTTCGGACCGGCTGCGTTGATGGCGCCCACCGCCGGCGAGGTCATCGCGCTGTGCTCGGAGGGCGCGTGGGGCGGCGACAAGCCGCCGAGCAACCATCTGTACTTTTCGGCGAACGGCGGCGACAGCTTCGCCCGGGTGAGAACGGACGTCCCCAGCCCGAGCCTCGAGGCAGCCGCCGCCAACGCAGACACGGTCGTGGTCGGTAGGTCGTCGAAGGACAAGTACGAGTTAGTCGCGACGTTCGATCGCGGACACACGTGGACCACGGTCTTCTCGACAGCCGTCGTGGACCCGATCGTCGACCTTGGATTCACGACGCCTGACCAAGGAGTCGCAATACAACCGGACGCCGATCACCACACGAGCAGGCTGCTGCTCACGACCGACGGTGGACATCACTGGCGAGCCCTTCCGATACGCGGGTCGACCTAGTCGGGCGGGCGTAGTGAGCCTTTCCTGCCGTCACTTGTCCGGTTCGCGCGATTGGTGCAGCAGGAAAGGCTCAATCCGCGGGCGCGGCGCGGCGGAGGACGGCCCAGGTGCCCCAGCCTGCTTCGGATGCGACGCCGGTCCAGTCACCTGGCAGAGCGGCGTCGACTTCGTCGGCGGGGAGGTGGATGGGGGTGTCGGCGCCGGAGGTGTTGACCCAGACGAGGGCGCCTGCCGGCGCCATGACGCGGGCGATCTCGATGGGGAAGAGGAACATGTTGATGAGCACGGCCGTGCCGATGGATGCGTCGCGCAGCGGGAGGCGCGAG
>JAFATL010000003.1 GCA_019243975.1 Actinomycetota bacterium
GCGGGCCAGATCGTGCGCGTGCCCCTCGAGGTGGCGGTGGGCGAGCTCAAGACACTCGACCACCACCTGCTCGAGGTGGCCGAGGTCTTCTTCGGTTGACATTGGTTCGCTCCGGGCTGGCGCCCTCCGCTCACTCCGGCGGGCACCACTGAGGGGCCCCGCCCGCCGGCTCTCTGCGGCAGACGCCGAAATCTCCCAGCGACGAGTCGCTGGCGCCCTCGCGTCGGCCGGGCTGCGGGCGGGCGATCGCGTGGCGTTCCTGGTGCCGTCGTCGCCCGAGTTGTTGCTGGCGCTGCTGGGCGCGTTGCGCAGCGGCGTGGTGGCCGTGCCGCTCAACCCGGCGCTGCTGCCGGAGGAGCGGACGGCGCTGCTCGCCGACGCCGAACCGGGGTTGGTGGTCGACGACGATGCCGGCCTGGCCGAGTTGCTCGCAGGCTCGGAGGCCGAGCTGGCGCCGGCGCCATTGAGCAGGCCGATGCACTACACGTCGGGCACGACGGGGCGACCCAAGGGCGTGTGGTCGGGCGTGTTGTCACCGGACGATAGCGCGGCCTTGCTGGCCGAGGAGGCGGCGGTGTGGAACTTCGGGCCCGACGACGTCCACCTGGTGTGCTCGCCGTTGCACCACTCGGTGGCGATCCGCTTCAGCGCCGGCACGCTGCTGGCCGGTGGATCGGTGGTGGTGCTGCCGCGCTTCGAGGCGCGCGCCGCGATAGCGGCTATCGCCGAGTACCGGCCGACGACGGCGTTCATGGTGCCGGCGCACCTGCAGCGCCTGTTCGCCGCCGGCGACCTTCCCGACCTGTCGAGCCTGCGCCTACTGGTGCACGCCGGCGCCCCGTGCCCGCAGCCGCTGAAGGAGCAGGCGATCGAAGCGTTCCCCGACGGGTCGGTGTGGGAGTTCTACGGCTCGACCGAGGGCCAGTTCACCGTGTGCTCGACCGACGAGTGGTTCACCCACCCGGGCTCGGTGGGCCGCGCCCGTCCGGGGCGGCGGCTGTCGGTCGACGACGACGGAGTGATCTGGTGTGCCGTGCCGCCGTACGCGCGGTTCGAGTACTGGCGCGACGCCGAGAAGACGGCGGCGGCGTGGCGAGGCGACGTCTTCACCGTCGGCGACCTGGGGCGCCTCGACGACGACGGCTACCTCTTCCTGGACGGCCGGCGCGACGACCTCGTCATCAGCGGCGGCGTCAACGTGTACCCGGCGGAGGTCGAGCGGGTGCTGTCGCAGCTGCCGACGGTGCGCGACGTGGCGGTGTTCGGTGTCGACGACGAACGGTGGGGCCAGCGGGTGTGCGCGGCAATCGTCGGCGACGCCACGCCTGAGGACGTGCTCGCCCATGCCCGGGCCCACCTGGCGCCCTACAAGGTGCCGAAGGAGGTGCACGTGGTGGAGGAACTGCCGCACACGTCGACCGGCAAGCTGCGGCGAGGGGCGGTGGCGTCGCAACTCGGGCTGGAGGGGTAGAGACTGAACCTATGGCCGATCAACCCCGCACCGTCCTGACCACCGGCGCCAACAGCGGGATCGGGCTCGCCACCGCCATCGAGGTGGCGCGCCGTGGCTTCCGCTCCGTCGGTACCGTCCGCTCCGAGGAGAAGGGCGACGTCCTTGCCAAAGCGGCGGCCGAGGCCGGCGTCGAGGTCGAGCCGATGATGCTCGACGTGACCGACGCCGACCGCTGCGCCGAGGTGGTCGGCGGTCTCGACGTGTACGCCCTCGTCAACAACGCCGGCTACGGCGTGACCGGCGCGGTCGAAGACGTGGGTGACGACGAAGCCCGCCAGCTGCTGGAGACGATGGTGGTGGCCCCCATGCGCCTGGCTCGCCTCGTGTTGCCGGGCATGCGCGACCGCGGGGAGGGCCGCATCGTCAACGTGTCGTCGATCGCGGGACGAGCGACGTCGCCGTTGGCGGGCTGGTACGCCGCGGCCAAGCACGCGCTGGAGGCCGTGTCCGACGCGCTGCGCACCGAGGTGGCCGGCGCGGGCGTCAAGGTCGTGCTGGTCGAGCCGGGCGGCTTCAAGACGAACATCTGGGAGGACTTCGAGCGCGACGTGGCCAAACGCGAGGGCTCGCCGTTCATGCCCGCCTACGAACGGTCGTTCCAGGGCCAGCAGTTCCTCGAGCGCTTCATGGGTGAACCCGCTCAGGTGGCCAAGGTCATCGCGTCCGTGGTCGAGGGCCGCAACCCGCGCGCTCGCTACCTCGTCGGCATCGACGCCCAGATGATGGCCCTGACCGATCAGCTCACCCCCACGGTCATCAAAGACCGCGTGATGCGCCTCGTCCTCGGCCTCTGACCACCGAACCCCCTCGCTTTAGCGCTTGAACTCGTCGTATGGCCGAGTTCAAGCGCTAAAGCGCGCTCAGGGGGCGAGGCCGGCTTCGGCGTCGCGGAGCAACTCGACGAAGGCTTCGGCGAGGTGGGGTGGGGCGCCGACGACGATGGCGGACGAAGGCGGGCCACCGTCGAGGTCGCCGACCCAGGCACCTGCCTCCTTGGCGATGAAGGCGCCGGCCCCGAAGTCCCAGGGGCCCATGCCACGCTCGTAGTAGCAGTCGACGCGGCCGTGGGCGAGTGAGCACAGGTCGAGCGCAGCCGAGCCGGCGCGGCGGATGTCGCGCACGCGCGGCAGCACGTGGGTGAGCACTGCGGCTTGGCGAGCGCGTGCTTCGGGCTTGTACGCGAAACCGGTGGCGACGAGCGCGGTGGCCAGCGTGGGTGGGCCGCCGACGCGTAGCTGTCGGTCGTTGCAGAACGCGCCGTCGCCGCGCACGGCGCTGAACGTCTCGTCGTGGAGGGGATCTCGCACCACGCCGACGGCCGTCTCGCCTTCGACCTCCGCCGCGACCGACACCGAGAACGCCGGGTAGCCGTAGAGGTAGTTGGTCGTGCCATCGAGGGGGTCGATCACCCAGCGCACGCCCGAGGTGCCGTCGTGCTGCGTGCCCTCCTCACCGAGCAGGCCGTCATC
>JAFATL010000092.1 GCA_019243975.1 Actinomycetota bacterium
GCTGTTCCTCGACCAGACCCGGCGCATGCACCCGAGCATCTGCCGGTTCATCAGCGAGCTGGCCTACGAGGACCGGCTGGAGTCGATCGACGAGTGCGCCAACCAGACCGTCACCAACAGCGGCGTGCTGTCGGGGTCGGGCCTCCGGTGGGTGCCGGTCGAGCACGAAGGCAACCGCACCTCGTCGGAGGAAGAGGCGGTCGTCATCGACGGTCTCTTCCGGGCCATCCTCAACCGGCCGTGGGTCGACGCGTCGGGCCAGTCTGGTTGGCTCACCGTGCAGGATCTCCTCGTGGTGGCGCCCTACAACGCGCAGGTGGCGCTGCTCAGTGAGTACCTGCCCGCCGGTGCGCGCGTCGGCACGGTCGACAAGTTCCAGGGCCAGGAGGCACCGGTGGTGTTCGTGTCGCTGGCCGCCTCGAGCGCTGACGACGTGCCGCGCGGGATGCAGTTCCTCTACAGCCGCAACCGTCTCAACGTGGCCGTGTCACGAGCGCGGGCGATGAGCGTGTTGGTGGCCAGCCCCACGTTGCTGCGCGCCCACTGCCGGTCGGTCGAGCAGCTGCGGCTGGCCAACGGGCTGTGCCGCTACGTCGAGCTGGCCACCGAACTGTTGCCGTCGGGCCTGGCCGCACCCGCCCGCGCCGCCTGACTCTCGCCGTCGTCAGGACGCCAGGAACTTCGCCACCGCGGCCGAGGCGTGGTCGGGATCGTCGATCCACGGCGCGTGGCCGGCGTTGTCCATCACGTCGAGCTGCGCGTCGGGCACGTGCCCGGCGAAGGCGTGCGCGGTGGCGGCGCCACCCATCGGGTCGTCGGTGCCCCAGAGGAACAGGGTGGGGACGCGGATGCTCTGCAGTACGGCGACCGGTATCAGGATCGTGTCGTTCATGCCCCGTACCAGGGTGACGAGCTTGGGCCCCGCCTGCAGCTCGTTGCGCATGGTGTCGGTGTGGCGCAGCAAGCCCACGAACCAGTCGACCATCTCGGTGCTGAACCGTCCCGAGGCGACGGCGCCCCGCAGGCCGATCTGCTTCAGCATCGCCGTGACGGTGCGGCGGTTGACCGGCATCGACGTGGTTAGTCGCGTCATCCCCGGGATGTTGGCCAAGCGCATGGGGAAGGGCGTCTTGGCGATGGGCGCGCCGACCGACCACCCGAACAGCACGAGGTGCTTCACACGGTCGGGGTGAGCGGCCGCGGTGCGTAGCCCGATGTAGCCGCCGAACGACGTCGCCACCACGTCGGCCGCGTCGATTGCCATCGCGTCGAGCACGTCGACAACGAGGTCCTCGGCGAACGTGGCCAGCTGCGAAACGTCGTCGAACCGCGACGGGCGGGACGGGCTGAGGCCGCACCCGGGCCGGTCGAGGAGGATGCACCGGAAACCCTCGAGCCGGTTGACGAGGGTCGCCCAGCTGGCGCCGCCGTTCGACGCGCCGTGCACGAAGACAACCGGCGGCCCGTCGCCCACCACCTGCACCCGCACCCGGGTGGCGGGGCGGCGCAGATCGAGCCACTGCTCGGTCGGGGTCACGCCGACGTACTCCCAGAGCTGCTGCTCGGCCTCGCGGTACTTCGCTTCGTTGGTCGTCACCTACGGGCTCCCTTCGAAGTCGAGGTCGAGGGCCACCGGCAGGGCGCCCCGGCCCCAGCCGGCCAGCTCCTCGCCCTTCTGGTACTTGGCGAGGAGGAGGCGGCGGGCGAGCGCGTCCTCGTCGGCGTCCCGGTCGGGATCGAGCACGCGGGCAGTGGCGTGGATCTCGTCGTCACCGATGCGGACGCTGACGCGCGGTTCGGCCATGAGGTTGCGCACCCAGTCCGAGCGGTCGCGGGCGCCCGCCATCAGATAGATGGTCTGTTCGCGTTCGCGACCGAACCAGATCTCGATGGTGTGGGGCGTGCCCGTTCGGCGACCCGTCGTCGTGAGGTAGCAGAACATCTCCTCGGCCACGGGCCTGACGCTAGGCGGGTCCAGCGGCAAGACTCCCGCCATGCAGCGTTTCGAAGGCAAGGTCGCCATCGTCACCGGGGCGGCGTCGGGTTTGGGGCGCGCCGTCGCGCAGCGGCTGGCGTCGGAAGGCGCCAACGTGGCGTGCGTCGACCTCAACGGTGACGGCGTCGAGGAGACGGCGGGCGCGCTGGAGGGCAAGGCCGTCGCGCTCAGGTGCGACATCAGTGACGAGGCGTCGGTGGCGGCGACCGTCGACGCGGCAGTGAGCGCGCTGGGTGCGCCCGACGTGGTGTGCAACGTGGCCGGGCTCGGCAAGCTGCAGCACACGCTCGACACGACGCTGGCCGACTGGCAGCGCATGATCAACGTGAACCTCACCGGCACGTTCCTCATGTGCCGGGCCACGCTCCCGCACATCCTCGAGACGGGCGGCAACATCGTGAACGTGGCGTCGACGTCGGGCATGCGAGGCCAACCCTTCAGCGCCGCCTACTGCGCGTCGAAGGGTGGCGTGATCCTGCTCAGCCAGTCATTGGCCATCGAGTACCGCGAGCGCGGCATCCGCATCAACGTGGTGTCGCCCGGCGGTATGGACACGCCGCTGCTCAACGAGTTCGGCCTGCCCGAGGGCGTGACCACCCGGCAGATCGCCCGCATGATGACGCCGATGGGGTTCGCCGACGCGCAAGACGTGGCCAACGCCGTGGCGTTCGTCGCCTCCGACGAGGCCCGCTTCATGACCGGCTCCGTCACCGTCGTCGACGGCGGGATAACGATCTAGAGCAAACCGTCCCAGGCCTGGCGATCCTCCGACCCGGGATCGTCTTCGATGCGGCGCTCCACGTCGAAGATCATGGTGGCCCGGTTGTCAGCGGTGTAGGTCGGCCAGTCGGGCATGCCGTCGGCGACCGGTGTGCCGGTGCGAGCGAAGCTGGCCCAGGCGTGGTGCATGGTCGACGCCAGTGAGCGCAGGCCTTCGTCCACCCCGCCGGTGAACATGTTGGCGCCCGGCTGGTCGAGGTTGTCGAACACGAACGGGATCTCCAGCGCGTGGCACGATCCGAGGGCACCACCCATCACCGGCGTGGGCCACGTGAACAGGTACATGTGCACGGGGTTGCCGAGGGCGGACTGGCGCTCGGCCAACCGGATGGCGGGGATGCGGAAGATGTAGTCGCCCTGCATGTCGGTCCACAGCTCCGCGGCGGTGGCGTTGGGCCGCGTCGAACGGTACGCGTCGACCAACGCGTTGGCGTGGTCGTCGTCGCCGAGCACGCCGGCGACGCGGTGGCGCAGCTTCGCCTCGTCCATCTCGCCGAGCGACGGGTCGAGCATGGTGAACAGCTTCCACTCGTCCTTGTTGCTGCCCAGCAGCACCGACACACCGGCCGCGCTGCCGCCGCCGATGCCGTCGATGGGTGCCTCCGGCAGCACCACGCCGTCGACCACTGGCGCGAAGCCGAGCCCGGCGGTGACGAAGCGCATCGAGACGGCGGCCTGGGCGGCCAGCAGCTTGTCGGTGTCGACGCTGCGCAGTTGCTCCGCACCGGCCGGCGTCAACGGCAGGCCCAGTTCCTCGAACATGGCCACGGTGATCTCGTTGGCCTTCTCGGGCGTGCGGCCGTTGTGGGCGGCGCCGCTTTGCGGGATGGCCTTCACGAACAGGCCCTTGGCCGCGGGGAGGCCGAGCAGGGTGCCGACGCTCATGGCGCCGGCCGACTCGCCGAAGGCGGTGACGTTGTTGGGGTCGCCGCCGAACGCCTCGATGTTGTCGCGCACCCACTCCAGCGCCGCCACCTGGTCGAGGATGCCGAGGTTGCCGCTGCCACCGAACGACTCGCCGCCGATGTCGTCGAGGTGCAGGAAGCCCAAGGCGCCGAGCCGGTAGTTCACCGTCACCAGCACCACGTCGGTGTTGCGGGCGAACTTGGTGCCGTCGTACCAGGGCGTCGAACCGCTGCCCGTCACGAACGCGCCGCCGTGGATCCACACCATCACCGGCCGCTTGGCGCCGTCGGCTGCGGGCGTCCACACGTTGAGGGAGAGGCAGTCCTCGCTCATGTCGAGCGCCTGGGCCCCGAGCATCGTCTCGAGGGGTGACGCCGTCTGCATCGACACCTGGCCGAACGTCGTCGCCTCCAGGGTGCCGGGCCACGGGGCCGCCGGCTGGGGCGGGCGGAAGCGCAACTCGCCCACGGGCGGTGCGGCGAACGGGATGCCGCGGAAGACGGTGATGCCGTCCTCGACGGTGCCCTGCACCTT
>JAFATL010000263.1 GCA_019243975.1 Actinomycetota bacterium
TCAAGCACGCGGTGGTCACTGCGGTGGCGCGTGACGACGTGCCCGACGGCGGCGCGGGCGCGTTCGCGGCCACGATCGAAGCCGTCCGTCGCCGCTGCCCCGACACTGCCGTCGAGGTGCTGATCCCCGACTGCAAGGGCGACCCCGAGTCCTTGGCCGCCGTGTTCGCGGCTCGCCCCGACGTGTTGAACCACAACCTGGAGACGGTGGCGCGCCTGCAGCGCATGGTGCGCCCCTCGGCGTCGTACGCCCGGTCACTGGCCGTGCTGGCGCGCGCCAAGGCCGCCGGACTCACGACGAAGTCGGGCGTGATGGTGGGCCTGGGGGAGACCGAGGACGAAGTGGTGGCCGCGCTCTCCGACCTGCGCGCCGTCGGCGTCGACATCGTGACGATCGGGCAGTACCTACGACCCAGCGCCGCCCACCTCCCCGTCGACCGCTGGTGGACGCCCGACGAGTTCGAGCGCCTGCGCCTCGCCGGCGAGGCGATGGGGTTCTCCCACGTGCAATCGTCGCCCCTCACCCGTTCCAGCTACCACGCCCGCCAGAGCGCGGCGGCGGCTCACGCATGAGTTCGTCTCGAGTCGAACGGGTGCGGGCGCGCATGGGGGAGCTGGGCGTCGACGCGTTGCTGCTGTCGCTCGGTGCCGATCTGCCGTGGCTCACGGGCTACGAGGCGATGCCCCTGGAACGGCTCACGATGCTGGTGCTGCCCGCCGACGGCGACGCCACGATGGTCGTCCCGCAGCTGGAGGCGCCGCGCGTCGAGCCCCGGCCCGACGTGTTCTCCATCCGGCCGTGGGCGGAGACCGAGGACCCCGTCGAGATCGTCGCCGCGTTGGTCGGGGCTCGCACTCAGCTCGCCATCGCCGACCGGGCGTGGGCGACGTTCCTTGTGCAGCTGCAGGCGCGGCTGCCGAAGGCGTCGTGGCAGGTGGCATCCAACGTCACCGGGCCCATACGCGCTGTGAAGGACGCCGACGAGGTCGCGGCCCTGCGCGCCGCCAGCGCCGCCGCCGACCGGGTCGCCGACCAACTGATCTCGGGCGAGATCCCCCTGGTCGGGCGCACCGAAGCCGAAGTGTCGGCCGACATCGGGCGGCGGCTGCGGGCCGAGGGTCACGACCGAGTCAACTTCGCCATCGTCGGCAGCGGCCCCAATTCCGCCAGCCCCCACCACTCGGCCGGGCCCCGTGTCATCGAGCGCGGCGAGTCGATCGTGTGCGACTTCGGCGGCACCATGAACGGCTACTGCTCGGACATCACCCGCACCGTGTTCACGGGGGCGCCGCCGTCGGAGTTCCGCGATCTCTACAACGTGCTGCACGAGGCGCAGGCGGCGGGCGTAGCCGCTGCGTCGGTCGGCACGCCGTGCGAGGACGTCGACGGCGTGGCTCGCCGCATCATCACCGACGGCGGGTACGGCCCGTACTTCATCCATCGCACCGGCCACGGCATCGGCCTCGAAGAGCACGAAGACCCCTATATCGTCGGTGGTAACTGCGAGCCGCTGGCGCCCGGCCACGCCTTCTCGGTGGAGCCCGGGATCTACGTCGAGGGCAAGTGGGGGGCGCGCATCGAAGACATCGTCGTGGCCACCGACGCCGGTCCCGACGCTCTCAACACCGTCAACCACGACCTGGCAGTCGTGGAGGCCTGACGCCACGTGAACCTCGGCATCGAAGGAAAAGTCGCGCTGGTCACCGCATCGTCGAAGGGCCTGGGCCGGGCCTCGGCCGAGGCACTCGCCGCCGACGGCGCCAAGCTCGTCATCTGCGCACGGGGTGGCGCTGCGTTGCGTGACGCCGAACAGGCGATCGCGGCGATGGGTGCGGACGTGCTGGCGATCGAGGCCGACGTCACCCAGCCCGAGCAGCCGGCCCGCCTGGTGGAGGCCACCGTCGAACGATTCGGCGCTCTCGACATCCTCGTGCCCAACGCCGGCGGTCCTCCTCCGGGGCGGGCAGCGGACGTCGACGACCAGCAGTTCCTCGACGCCATCAACAACAACCTGCTGACGTCGGTGCGTCTCGTGCGGGAGGCGCTGCCGCACATGCGGGCCAACGGCTGGGGCCGCATCTGCTTCATCACGTCGTCGTCGATCAAGCAGCCGATCCCCACGTTGACCCTCTCGAACTCGGCCCGTACGGGTCTGTGGGCCTGGGCCAAGACGCTCGCCGACGACGTGTTCGACGACGGCGTCACCGTGAACACGGCCTGTCCCGGCCTCCACAACACCGACCGCATCCGGTCCCTCGGCACCAACGTGAGTGGACGCGTCGGCGACCCGGCCGACTTCGGCAAGGTGGTGGCGTTCCTGTGCTCGGACGCGGCGTCGTTCATCAGCGGCACTGCGGTGCTGGTCGACGGCGCCATGAGCGCCGGCCTGTTCTGAACGCCCGCCCGTGATCCGCCTCGACGCCGGCACGTTCCTGTTGCAGTGGGCAACCGGCGGTCTGTTCTTCCTGTGGGTCACGACGCGTCGCCGCGACGTCGGCATCGGGTACGGCTGGCTGCTGCGCGGCACCTACGGCTTGATGGCGGTCGGCGCCGTGTTCGCGGGCCGCTTCGGCCACCCCGCCCCCGTGCGCGACATCTCCGCCGTGGCCACCGCCCTGGCCGCCACGGTGGCCCTGGTCGTGTCCGTCGTGCGCCGCAAAGCCGGCGTCCGCGGCGAGCACGAGCGCGCCGAACGCGTCGCCGCCCGCCTGCTCGCCGGTCCAAGTGCCGATAGTGGGTCGGAAAACGACCCGGCAACGGCACTTGGACGGGAGTTTCCCCCTGTCCTCGACCTGATCGCGCCCGCTGTCGGCATCATTGGCGTGATCGCGGGGGCGTGGTCAGCGGGTGGCCCGCATGCGCTGGCCATCGTTCGCTTCATCGCGGGCACCGCCTTTCTCGGCGCCGTCACCGACGCCATGCTCCTCGGCCACTGGTACCTCGTGCAGCCCGGCCTGGGCCGGGCGCCGCTCAACGAGCTCAACCGCTATCTGGCGTGGACCTGGCCGTTCGAGGTCGGTGCCCTGCTGTGGCCGACCGGCATGGTCTCGGTGTTCACCGGCAAGGTCGACGACGGGTGGGGCGGGCAGCTGGGCTGGTTCTGGATCGCCTGCGCGGCCACGACCCTGATCCTGACCTTCGTGACCAAGGCCGCGCTCAAGGAGCGGGCCTACAGCGCGGTGATGGCGGCCACCGGCCTGCTGTACCTCGCCATCCTCACCGCCTTCGGCACCGACCTCGTCGCCCGCGCCGTTCTGGCTGGCTAGGCGAAGCGGATGATGGAGGCGGCGCCCGCGATCAGGCAGTAGATGGCGAAGGGCGTGAGCGTGCGCGTCTCGAAGAAGCGGACGAGGAAGCGCACGGAGATGTAGGCGGCGATGCCGGCGAAGATGGCGCCGACGAGCGCTTGGGACCGCACGCCGTCGCCGAGGTGACCCATGAGGTCGGGGACCTTGTAGACGCCTGAAGCGAGGATGATCGGCGTGGCCATGAGGAACGAGAAGCGGGCCGCGTCCTCGTGCGACAGGCCGCGGAACAGGCCGCCGATCATGGTGATGCCCGAGCGGCTGATGCCGGCGAAGAGTGCGCCGGACTGGATGAACCCGATCACGCCCGCTTCCTTGTAGTCGAGCGTGTCGAGCTCGCGGCCTTGCTCCCGGCCCTGGCGTACGGGCACGCGCCGGCGGAACCGCTCGCCCAGCAGGAGCAGCACGCCGTTGATGGTCAGGAAGATGGCGGCCGCTTCCGGCTTCACGAACAGCGTGCGCAGCTTGTGCTCGAAGACCAGGCCGATGATGCCGGTGGGGATGGTGGCGATGACGAGCAGCCAGGCCATGCGCTCGTCGGCCGTCTCGATGCGGCGCGTGCGCAGGGTGCGGAAGAACCCGCCGATGATGCGGATCCAGTCCTCCCGGAAGAACACCAGCAGGGCGAGGGCTGTGGCCACGTGCAGGGCCACGACGAACGCCAGGTAGAACGACTCACCGGCCGACTGGGCGGTGACGAGCTTGTCCCAGCCCAGCCAGCCGGGCACGAGCACCGAGTGGCCCAGACTCGAGATCGGGAACAGCTCGGTGACGCCCTGCAGCAGGCCGATCACGATGGCTTGGAAATAGGAGATCAACGCGTCCGCCCGTGGTCGAGGTCGGAGCATCGTACGGGCGCGCGGGTGAGGACCACGAGAACCGGGACAAGAACTCTCATCTTTCGTTCAGGGCATGCTGTGGCCATGAGCCCGTCGCCGATCATGCAGGCCCTCTACCAGGGCAAGAAGGACGAAGCCGCGCAGCTCGCCGCCGAGGGGGCTGCGCTCGACCTCTTCGAGGCCGTGTCCCTCGGGAACACCGACGCGGTGAAGCAGCGGCTGGCGGACGGTGCCGACGTCAACGCCTACTCAGACGACGGCTTCACTGCCATGCACTTCGCCGGCTTCTTCGACCAACCCACAGCGGGCCAGGAGTTGCTGCACGCCGGCGCCGACCCCAACGCGGTTGCCCGCAACGACATGCGCGTGCAGCCGCTGCACAGCGCAGCGGCGGGGAAGTCGAACGGCGTGTGCCGCATGCTCCTGCACGCGGGTGCGGACCCCAACGGCAAGCAGCAGAAGGGCTACACCGCCCTCCACGAAGCGGTGCTCAACGGCAACACCGAGCTGGAGAAACTGCTGATCGACAACGGTGCCGACCCGTCCATCGCCAACGACGACGGCCAGCTCCCCGAGGACCTCCGGCCCTCTTAGGCGACGAAGTACTTGGCCTGGGGGTGGTGGCAGATGATCGCCGAGGTCGTCTGCTCGGGCTCGTACTGGAAGTCCTCGGACACGGCCACGCCGATGCGGTCGGCCTCCAGCAGCTCTGCCACCTTGGCGTTGTCTTCGAGGTCGGGGCACGCCGGGTACCCCCACGAGTAGCGGCCGCCCCGGTAGTGCTGGCGCAGCAGCATGTTGACGAGCGTGCCGTCCTCGTTGGCGAACCCCCACTCCTCACGGATGCGGTGGTGCCAGTGCTCGGCCAGCGCTTCAGCCATCTCCACGCCCATGCCGTGGCGCACGAGGTACTCCTGGTACCGGTTCTCGAGCCGCAGCTTGTTGGCTGACTCGGTGACCTCGTCGCCCATGGTGACGATGGTGAACGCCGCGTAGTCGGTCTCGCCCGAGTCGATGGGCCGGAAGAAGTCGGCGATGCAGAGGTAGGGCGCCTTCTGCTGGCGGGGGTAGTTGAAGCGCACCCACTCGGCCGTGCGCGTGTCGTCCTTCCAGATCACGACGTCGTTGCCGTCGCTGTTGGCGGCGAAGTAGCCGTAGACGACCTGGGGAACGAGCACGCCCTCGGCCTTGACCTTGGCGAACTCCTCGCGGAACACCGCACGGATGCGCGCCTTGAAGTCGTCGTCGCTCTCGCCCTTCTCGGGGCGGTAGCCCCATTGATGGCGGTACAGCGCGGTCTCGTTGAGGTAGCCGGCGATCTCGTCGAGGCTGATGCCCTTGACCACGCGGCTGCCGAGGAACGGCGGCACGAAGATCTGGTTGTCGCTGACGACGTCGGGCGAACGGGCGGGAATGGTCGATGGGTCGACCTCTTCCTTGGGTGCGCGCGCCGGCAGGTCACGCCCGCCTAGCGCTCGCCCGAAGTCGGGGTCGCTGTCGAGGCCGGGGCCCTTCTTGAGCTCCATGAGCTTGTCCATGGTGCGCAGGCCTTCGAACGCGTCCTTGCCGTAGAACACGCGGCCCTCGTACACCTGGCGCAGATCGCGCTCGACGTAGGTGCGCGTCAGGGCGGCGCCACCGAGCAGCACGGGCATCACCGCGGCCAGCCCGCGCTCGTTCATCTCCAGCAGGTTGTCGCGCATGATCAGCGTGCTCTTCACCAGCAGGCCGCTCATGCCGACGGCGTCGGCCTTGACCTCCTCGGCCTTGGCCAGCAACTCGGCGACCGGCACCTTGATGCCGATGTTGTGCACCTCGTAGCCGTTGTTGGTGAGGATGATGTCGACCAGGTTCTTGCCGATGTCGTGGACGTCGCCCTTCACGGTGGCCAGCACCACGCGGCCCTTGCCGCCCTGGTCGGCCTTCTCCATGTGCGGCTCGAGGTAGGCGACGGCCGCCTTCATGGCTTCGGCCGACTGCAGCACGAACGGCAGCTGCATCTCGCCCGATGCGAAGAGGTCGCCGACGACCTTCATGCCGCCGAGCAGCACGTCGTTGACGATCTCCAGCGCCGAGCGGGTCGACAGCGCCTCGTCGAGGTCGGCCTCGAGGCCGTCGCGGTCGCCGTCGATGATGCGGTGCTTGAGCCGCTCCTCGACGGGCCACCCGCTGCGGTCTTCCTTCTCGACCGCGCTCACCGAGACGTCTTCGAACGCCTCCAGCAGCGCCTGCAACGGGTCGTAGCCCGGCGACCGCCGGTCGTAGATGAGGTCGAGGCAGATCTTGCGATGCTCCTCGTCGATGCGGTTGAGCGGCATGATGCGCGCTGCGTGCACGATGGCGGAGTCGAGGCCGGCGCCGACGCACTCGTGCAGGAACATCGAGTTCAACACGTGCCGGGCCGCTGGCTTGAGGCCGAACGACACGTTGGACACGCCGAGCGTGGTGTAGACGCCGGGTAGCTCCGCCTTGATGCGGCGGATCGCGTCGATGGTGGCCATCCCGTCGCCGCGCAGGTCTTCGCCCCCGGTCGACAACGGGAACGTCAACGCGTCGAAGATCAGGTCGGACGGCTGCAAGCCGTACTTGGACACGGCCAGGTCGTGGATGCGGTGGGCGACGCGCAGCTTCCACTCGACGTCGCGCGCCTGACCTTCCTCGTCGATCAGCAGGCAGATGACGGCGGCGCCGTACTCGCGCGCCAGCGACATCACCCGGTCGAACCGCTTGCCCTCGTCTTCGCCCTCTTCGAGGTTGGCCGAGTTGAGGATGCAGCGGCCGCCGATCCACTGCAGGCCCGCCTCCATCACCGGCGGCTCGGTGGAGTCCATGACCAGCGGCGCGCTCACCTGGGTGGCGAAGCGCTGGGCGATCTCGTCCATGTCGTCGCGGCCGTCGCGCCCGACGTAGTCGACGCACACGTCGAGGATGTGGGCGCCCTCCTTCACCTGCTCGCGCGCCATGGCCAGGCAGGTGTCCCAGTCCTGCTCCAACATCGCCTCGCGGAACTTCTTCGACCCGTTGGCGTTGGTGCGCTCGCCGATGACGAGGAACGACGTCTCCTGCTCGAACGGCACCGCGCTGTAGATCGACGTGGCGCCCGGCTCGGTGACGGGCGTGCGGGCCAGCGGCGTGAGGGGCTTGCACTTCTCGACGACCTGGCGCAGGTGCTCGGGCGTGGTGCCACAGCACCCACCGACCACCGTCACACCCAGCTCGGTGATGAAGCGGCTGTGGAACTCCGCCAGCTCGTCGGGCGTGAGGTCGTAGTGGGTCGCCCCGTCGACGATGCTGGGCAGGCCGGCGTTGGGCAGACACGAGATCGGCACGGGCGACTGCTGCGAGAGGTGGCGCAGGTGCTCCCACATCTCGCGCGGGCCAGTGGCGCAGTTGAGGCCGAACACGTCGGGCTGCATGGCGCCCAGCGCGGTGAGGGCGGCGCCGATCTCGGTGCCGAGCAGCATGCGCCCGTTGAGCTCGATGGTGACCTGCATCTGGATCGGGACCTCGCGGCCCGCCGCGGCCATGGCGCGGCGGGCGCCGATGATCGCCGCCTTGGCCTGCAGCAGATCCTGCGAGGTCTCCACGATCAGCAGGTCGACGCCGCCCGCCAGCAGGCCCTCGGCCGTGAGCTGGTAGCCGTCGCGCATCTCGACGAAGCCGAGCTGGCCGAGCGACGCCAGCTTGGTGCCCGGGCCCAGCGAGCCGGCCACCCAGTGCTCGGGCCCGTAGCCGTCGGCCACCTCGCGGGCGATGCGGGCCGACTTCTCCGACAGCTCGTAGCACCGCTCGGGGATGCCGTACTCGGCCAGCACCCACGGCATGGCGCCGAATGAGTTGGTCTCGACCACGTCGACGCCGACGTCGTAGAACGACCGGTGCAGGTCGGCGATCACGTCGGGCCGGGTCTCGCACAGGATCTCGGGACAGCCCTCGAACTGGGGCCCGCCGTAGTCGTCGATGGTGAGCTCGCGGGCGTGCAGGTTGGTGCCGGTGGCGCCGTCGAACACGACGACGCGCTGCGCCACGGACTCGAGGAAGCTGGCCACTGGGGGTCAAGGTTACTGGCGGCCCGGTAGGGTCCCAATCCAAATGCCGGACCCGGTTATCTATACGCGCAAAGGCGATGACGGCACGACCGGGTTGTACTTCGGTGGCCGCCTGCCCAAGAACGACCTGCGGGTCGACGCCTACGGCACGGTCGACGAGGCCCAGGCGTTCCTCGGCCTGGCCCGGGCCGAGGTCGAGCGCGGCTCCGAACTGGACACGTTGCTGATCGACATCGAGCGCGACCTGTGGACGGTGATGGCCGAGCTGGCGACCGACGCGTCCAACCGGCACAAGCTCGGTGACGGGCTCATGACGGCGGCGCGCGTGGCCGAGCTGGAGGCGCTGATCGACGGGTTCAAGGCCCGCTTCGAGCTGCCGGCCGAGTTCGTCGTGCCCGGCCAGACCAAGGCGTCGGCCGCCCTTGACGTCGCTCGCACGGTCGTCCGCCGCGCCGAGCGCCTGTCGCTCGGGCTCGTGCCCGACGACTCCGAGGTGGTGCCGTACCTCAACCGCCTGTCCGACCTGGTGTGGACGCTGGCGCGCTGGCAGGAGGGCGAGGCCCTGCTCGCGCGCGACCGCAACGACGAGAAGTAAGGAGAGCCGAGTGCCGATCACCTTCACCGCATCGCGCGACGTGCCCGACGACGTCGACCTGCTGGCCGTCCCCGTGTACGCCGACCTGACGGTGCCGGCGGGAACGCCGGTCGAGCTCGACACAGCGTTCCTCAAGGCGGCCGGGTTCGACGGCAAAGTCGGGAAGTCGCGCGCCCTGCCGGCCGACGACGGCACGCTCGTGCTCGCGGTCGGGATGGGCGACAAGAACAAGATCCACACCGAAGCGTTCCGGCGCGCCGCGGCGCGACTGGTGAGCTGGACCGGCCCGGCCCGCCGGGCCGCCACCACGCTGCTGGCCGCCGCGCCGGACGTGGCCGGTGGGGCCCAGGCGATCGCCGAAGGCGCGGCGATGGGCGCGTACCGCTACACCGACTTCAAGAGCGATTCGAAGCCGGTCGAGCTCCAGGAGCTGGTCGTGGTGGGCGGGGGCGGCTCCCGCCTGCAGAAGGACCTCGACCGGGGCGCTGCGATCGCGGGTGCGGTCAACCTCGCTCGCGACCTGGTCAACGGCCCGCCTGGTTCGATCACCCCGCGCAAGCTGGCCGCCGTCGCCACGGACGTGGCCAAGAGCGGCGGGCTCACGGCCGAGATCCTCGACGAGAAGGCCATCAAGGCCGAGCGACTCGGCGCTCTCGCAGGTGTGGCGGCGGGATCGGAGGAACCGCCGCGCCTGATCAAGCTCACCTACGAACCCACGGGCCGAGCGCGCGGCACCGTCGCGCTCGTCGGCAAGGGCATCACGTTCGACTCGGGCGGGCTGTCGCTCAAGACGGCCGACGGGATGATGACGATGAAGACCGACATGGGTGGTGCGGCGGCCGTGATCGCCACCATGTCGGTGCTGGC
>JAFATL010000517.1 GCA_019243975.1 Actinomycetota bacterium
CGGCTCGGGCAGGAACAGGTCGGCGGACGGGCCGGTGGCCGTGGTCACGCCGGCCATGATACGTAGCCTGACGGGCGTGGCTCTCGGCGTGTACCCCGGCTCGTTCAACCCGCCGACCGTCGCGCACCTGGCGATCGCAGAAACGGCGTGGCGTCAGCTCGGGCTCGAGCGGGTCGACCTCGTGGTGTCGCGCACCGCACTCGGCAAGGAGGGCGTCGAGGTTCCGTCGCTCGAGCACCGCCTCGAGGTGCTGCAGAAAGTGGCGGCGTCGCGGCCGTGGCTCGGCGTGCAGGTGGTGGACGTGCAGCTGATCGTCGATGTCGCCGAGGGCTACGACGTCGTGGTGATGGGCGCCGACAAGTGGGCCCAGGTGTTCGACCCGGCCTGGTACGGCGGGTCCGAGGAGGCGCGCGACAAGGCGGTGGCGCGGCTGCCAACGGTGGCGGTGGTCGCTCGGGCCGGGGCCGTGCTCGACGGTGTTGACGAGCACGGTGCGGTGCTGCTCGACGTGCCGGAGCACTTCACCCTGATGTCGTCGTCGGCCGCCCGGACGGGACGGCGGGAGTGGATGACCCCCGA
The DNA here is from genome assembly GCA_019243975.1 of Actinomycetota bacterium. Taxonomy (GTDB): domain Bacteria; phylum Actinomycetota; class Acidimicrobiia; order Acidimicrobiales; family JAFATL01; genus JAFATL01. The sequence continues at coordinate 580 of JAFATL010000517.1, forward strand.
AGCGCTCGACTTCGACGAGCGCACGGGAGCGTGGACGGATGAAGCTCGCTACACGCGATACAGAATGAGGTGATGCGCCGACCCAACTACTTCGCCTCGCGCGGCTTCGACCGCGCCGGTCACCGCCGCCAGGATCCGGAGTGGATGGCGGGCGCCCTGCGCCATCCGGACGCGCGGGTGTTGCTGGTGCGGCGCGCCGAGGTGGCGCTCGACCCGGCGCAGCGTCTCGTCCAGGTGGCGGCGTGGGAAGGGCTGGTGCCGGACCACGGGCTGGTGTTCCTCGGTGAGGACGCCGACGGGGCGCCCGTGTTCTGCGTGGACGTCGGTGTGATGGCGGATGCCGAGGAGGCGAGTGGCGCCGACGCGTTCCGCTTCGTCGACCTGCGGGGCGCGGCGATGGTCCTCCCCGAGGACGAGGCCAACCGCGCCGCCTACGCATCGGCGATGCTCACGTGGCACGCCCGTCACCGCTTCTGTGGAGCGTGTGGCGAGCCGACCACCACCGACTGGGCCGGCCACGTGCGCCGGTGCCCCGGTTGCGGTGCCGAGCACTTTCCGCGCACCGACCCCGTCATCATCGTGCTGTGCACGGCCGGCGACTCGTGCCTCCTCGGGCGCCAGCGCATCTGGCCCCCGCAGATGTGGTCGGCGCTGGCGGGTTTCGTCGAACCGGGAGAGAGCCTCGAGGACGCCGTACGCCGCGAGGTGATGGAAGAAGCGGGCGTCCTCGTTGCCGAACCCGTGTATCACTCGTCGCAGCCGTGGCCGTTCCCGATGTCGCTGATGCTCGGGTTCCACGCGCCCGTCGGCGACGCTCCCACTGAGGTGGTCGTCGACACCAACGAGCTGGAGGACGCGCGCTGGTTCGGGCGCGACGAGCTCACCGACGCGGTCGCCGACGGCGGCGTGATGTTGCCGCCGCCGTTCTCGATCGCCCGCCAGCTGGTCGACAGCTGGCTCGGCACGTAGGAGTGCTGGGCCCGGCCGACCTGGTGCTGTGCTCGGGCACGCTGCCGCGACACACGTCGTTCGTCGACCGGTTGGCGGCCGCGTCCGCTGCAGGCTTTGCCGGGATCTCGCTGTGGGGCCGCGACTACACGGCAGCCCGGGCCGAGGGTCATACCGACACCGATATGCGCACGCTGCTCCACGATCACGGCCTGGCCGTGGCCGAGCTCGATCCAGCGTGGTGGTGGTTGCCGCGGGCGCGCGAGATCGGTGCGTCGCTCAGCGGGCCGGCCGACACCGAGGACGTGTTCGCCTACGACGAAGCCGACCTGTTTCGCATCGCCGACGTCCTCGGTGCGCGGTCGCTCAACGCGGTGGACGTGTTCGGCGGTGACTGGGATCTCGACGCCGCGGCCGAGGCGTTCGCGGGAGTGTGCGAGCGCGCGGGCGAGCACGGCCTCCTGGTGCATCTCGAGTTCCTGCCGTGGTCACGCGTCCCCGACGTCAACACCGCGTGGGAGATCGCGCGTCGCGCCGGCCGCGCCAACGGCGGCATCGCTGTCGACGCGTGGCACTTCGAACGCAGCGCGTCCACCCTCGACGACCTCGCTGCCGTGCCGCGTGACCGGGTGCTCGGCATTCAGCTGGACGACGGTCCGGCGGCGCCGGAAGCCGACTTGGTCGCGGCCACGTTGCACCACCGGCGGCTGCCGGGCGAAGGCGACTTCGACCTCGTCGCGCTGTGCGA
>JAFATL010000574.1 GCA_019243975.1 Actinomycetota bacterium
TTGTCGGCGAACCCCCCGAGACGTACGAGCTCCAGCAGGTGCAACGCGCGCTGGCGCCGCTCCGCCTTGCCGACGCCCCGCAGCCGGAGTGCCAGCTCGACGTTGGCGCCGGCCGTGAGCCAGGGGAGCAGGGCCGCCTCCTGGAACAGCAACGCGGGTCGGCCGCCCTGGCCGATCTCGACCGTGCCGGCGGTGGGCTTCTCCAAGCCCGCGACCAGGTTGAGCAGCGTGCTCTTGCCACAGCCCGACGCGCCGACCAGGCACACGAACTCGCCGCGCGCCACCTCGAGGCCGATGTGATGCAGGGCGACGACGGCGTTGTCGCCGTGGCCGAAGGACTTCGACACGTCGCGGATAGCGACGGCCGGGGGCGGCGGCAGCAGGGCCTGGGCGTGCCGGACGACGGCGTCGGCTTGCGCCCGCTCCGTCTGCTGCTCGTCGCGCTCGGCTTCGTTCACGACGCCGTGACCGTGTCTTCCTTGGCCGCCTTGAGCACGTTGTTCAGGGTGGTGACGTCGAAGATGCCCGTGAGGTTCACCGGCTTGAGCAGACCCGCGTCCTGGGCGTGCTGGGCCGACGTCTTGAGGGACGACGCCAGCGGGTCGTTGGTGAAGGAGAGGTTCTTCCACGCCGCCGCGATGACGGCGTCGCTCAGCTTCTTGCCCGTGATCTTGCCGATGCCTTCGTTGACGACCTGCTGGGCTTCGGTGCCGTTCTTGTTGACGTAGTCATTGGCGTCGACCTGGCCCTGCAGCAGGCGCTTGACCACGTCGGGGTGCGCCTTCAGGAACGCCTGGCGCACCACGAGCAACGTGGTGACGAACTTGCCCTCGGGCCACAGCGTCTTCTCGTCGACCAGCACCTTGCCGCCGCCGTCGAGCACCAGCCGACTCACCCACGGCTCCGGCACCCAGGCCCCATCGATGCTGCCGGCCTTGAAGGTGTCGAGGGTCTGTGAGTTGTCCTGGGGGACGATGTTGACGTCACCGCCGCCCGAGGCGTCGGTCTTGAGGCCCTTGTCCTTGAGGTACGCCCGCAAGGCGACGTCCTGGGTGTTGCCGAGCTGGGGCGTGGCGATCTTCTTGCCTTTGAGGTCGGCCGCGCTGGTGATCGTGGGCTTGACGACGAGGGCGGCGCCGCCCGACGTGGCGCCGGAGATGATCTTGATGGCGGTGCCGTTCGACTGGCTCCACGCGTTGATGGCCGGGTTGGGGCCGATGTAGGTGGCGTCGATGGCACCCGAGAACAGCGCCTCGACGGCAGCGGGGCCGGCGTTGAACGTGGCCGTCTTCAGGGTCACGTTGGTGCCGAGGTCCTTGGCGAAGATCCCCTTCTCCACGCCCGCGATGGCCGTGGCGTGGGTGACGTTGGGGAAGTAGCCCAGGTTGAGGGTGACCGGGCCGGTGTCCTTGGGCGCCGTGGTTGCCGTGGCGCTGCTCTTCTTGCTGCTGCCACAGGCGGCGAGGGAGAGGGCCGCGACGAGCAGGAGCGAGGTCGGCCCCAGGAGCTTTCTCATGTCGACTAATCCTACTTTCTCAATAAGGTTTATCGACAATAGCCCGGCCGCAGATCCAGTTGTCAACTCGAACAGATGTTCGATACCGTCGCTCTAGTGGCTGCGGTACAGCGAGCGGAGGATCCCCGACATGCCGGGGTCGGCCACGGCGATGGCCTCGTCCCAACTGAACCAGCGCACGTCCTGGCTCTCATGGGCGGGGGGCGAAGGGTCGGCGTCGCCCGCCTCCAGCAGGAACCGCAGGTCGAGGTGGGTGTGGCCCTTGGGGGCGGCGTGCACGTCGACGTGCACCAGCCGGGGCCCGTCCGCCGGGTGGCCCAGGGCCAGGCCGGTCTCCTCGTAGACCTCGCGCAGAGCTGCGTCCTCCGGCGTCTCGCCCGGCTCGATGTGGCCGCCCGGCTGCAGCCAGATGCCCATGCGCTTGTGGCGGTGCAGCACCACGCCGCGCGAGCCGGTGACGATGGCGGAGGCGGTGACATGCGTGGGGTCGGCGTGCTCGTCGCACGGGCGATCGAGCCGGTCGAGGGCGGCGAGGAACTCGGCCTGCGACCGGGCCTCCCGGTCGTCGACCGGGGTTAGGGAGCCGACCATGGCCTTCAACAACCCGCGCATGACGTGGTCGGAGCTCGAGCGGCGCTTGTCTGACGGCAGGCGGTCGAACGTACCGCCTCACGCCAACGGAGGCGACAGCCCGGCGTGGTCGCGCAAGCGCCAGCCGTACGTGCCTCCGGAGGAGGCAGCAGGGACCGAGCACCGGTCGCTCCGACGACGAACGTCCAGCACGCCCTACGCCGAGCTGCACTGCCACTCCAACTTCAGCTTCCTCGACGGGGCGTCGCACCCCGAGGAGCTGGCCGAGGAGGCGGCGCGTCTCGGGCTGTCGGCACTGGCGCTGACCGACCACGACGGCTTCTACGGCGTGGTGCGCTTCGCCGAGGCGGCCACTGCCGTCGGCATGCCCACCGTGTTCGGCACCGAGTTGAGCTTCGGCCTCACCAAGCCCCAGAACGGCGTCGCCGATCCGGAGGGCCACCACCTCGTCGTGTTGGCCCGCAACCCGGCGGGGTATGCGCGGTTGGCCCGCGCCATCAGCGAGGCGCAGATGGCGAGCAAGGAGAAAGGTCGGCCGATCGTGTCGTTCGAGCGGCTGGTCGAGCTGCACGGTGGCAACTGGGTGGTGCTGACGGGGTGCCGCAAGGGGACGGTGCCGGCCGCCTTGGTCGACGGCGGGCCCGCTGCCGCGCAGCGCGAGCTCGACCGGCTGTGCAACGCGTTCGGGCGCGACAACGTGGTCGTCGAGCTATGGGACCACGGCGACCCGCTCGACTCGGCCCGCAACGACGCGCTGGCCGAGCTGGCCGTCCGCCGCGGCGTCGACGTGGTCGCCACCGCCAACGCCCACTACGCCACGCCCGCCCGCCGGCCGTTGGCCACCGCCCTGGCCGCGGTGCGGGCAAGACGGTCGCTCGACGACATGGAGGGGTGGTTGCCGGCCGCCGCCACCGCCCACCTGCGCTCGGGTGCGGAGCAGGCGCGCCGGTTCGCCCGCTACCCCGGCGTGGTCGAGCGGGCGGCCGAGCTGGGCCTGGCGTGCGCGTTCGACCTG
>JAFATL010000629.1 GCA_019243975.1 Actinomycetota bacterium
GACGTGTTCATGGCCGCCACCATCAGCATCGGCAAGCCTGCCGGCCGTCACGGCACGGTGCGTCGCCGCCCCCTCGGCGACCTCGTCTACGAGGAGGCGTGGGAGCAGCCGGCGCCCTGGGCCGTCGACCCCGCCGGCACCCGCTTCACCTCGGCCGGCCCGCCGCGTGGCGCAGCCGTCATCGAGCCCTAAGGGAGGACGAGCGCGTCGCCGCTGACTACGGCCAGACCGTCGGCCACGAGTGAGTCGGCCACCCGGTGGGCGCGCGTCGGGTCGTCGGGCCAGCCCGCGACGAGCGGCACGTCGGCAATGGCGACGGGACCGTCGCGCAGCGCGTCAACGAGGCGGCCGCGACCCTGACGGTCGGACCCCTCGAAGGTCGACTGGCGGTTCGCCCCGGGCGCGGGGTCGGCGGACTGGCCGTCCCACGCGCAATGCGCCACCACCGGGCACTCGCCACAGCGAGGGGCGCGGCGCGTGCAGACGGTGGCGCCCAGGTCGAGCATGGCCTGGTTCCATGCCCAGCCTTCGCCCGGCGGCACGAGCTCGTCGGCGCGAATCTGCGCCGCCCTCGGCGGAAGCCGCCTGCCGGCGGTGCGGTGCACCACGCGGGCGGCGTTGACGTCGAGCACACCGACATCGCGCTCGTAGGCGAAGGCGAGCACGGCACGCGCCGTGTACGGGCCGATGCCGGGGAGGGCGATGAGCGCGTCGAGGTCATCGGGCAGCACGCCGTCATGGCGTTGCACCACCGCCACCGCCGTGGCGTGCAGGTTCAGAGCGCGGCGGTTGTAGCCGAGCCCGGCCCACGCTCGCACCACGTCGCCCGCCGGCGCCGCGGCGCAGGCGGCCGGCGTCGGGAAACGTTGGAGGAAGGCGTGGTACTTCGGTATGACCCGGGCCACCTGTGTCTGCTGCAGCATCAGTTCGCTGACCAGCACCGACCACGGGTCACGGGTGTGCCGCCACGGCAGGTCACGGCGCGTGCGCGCCGACCACTCGATCAGCGCCGACTGCAACAGAACACCTCGGTGACGTACGGCAACGCGAACCGCTCACCGAGCCCACTGGCGATGCCCGCGACCTCGTCGAGGACACGCGCCTTCTCGTCGGCGTCGAGGGCGGCAACGAAGCTCACCGAGCCAACCCGGTCCTGCAGGCCGGCGAGGTCGAGCTCCTGCTCATGGCGGAAGCTGCGCTCCTCCAGCGGCGTGAACGGCGCGTTGCTCTCGAACGCCTTCGCCCACAGCCCCTTGGCAAACCGGGGCGTGTCGCGCTCGTACCGGTCGAGGAGGCGGCCGAGTTCGGCGACCCACGGCACCGACTGGTCGCGCCGGTTCCACACCATCCCGAGCCGACCGCCGGGCCGCAACACCCGGCGGATCTCGCCGAGCGCCTCCTCGGCCCTGAACCAATGGAAGGCCTGGGCGACGGTGACGGCGTCGACCGACTGGTTGCGCAAGGGGATGCGCTCGGCCGTGGCGGCCACGACGGGCAGCTCCGGCGAGGCCGCGTGCAGGTGCCGCCACATGCCTTGGAGCGGCTCGACCGCGATCAAGCGGGGCGCGAACGAGCTCAGGACGCGGGTGAACTTCCCGGTGCCCGCAGCCAGGTCGACCACGCGCGCATCGGCGTCGACCCCGAGGCTCATCGCCATCCACGCCACTGCGTCGGCCGGGTAGGTCGGCCGGCCCCGTTCGTATGCATCCCCCGCCCCGCCGAAGGCCTGGGCGCCCGCGTGGACGGCGGGCACGGCTGCTACTCGCCCCAGATGTCGTCGCCGTACGGACGGCGGCGCGGGGGTGCGTCAGCCGCCTTCCACACCATCAGCTTCCGGCGGAAGTAACACACTTCCTCGCCCTGCTGATTGAGGCCCTTGGTCTCGACGGTGATGACACCGCGGTCAGGCTTCGAAGACGACTCACGCTTGTCGAGCACGCGCGTCTCCGCGTAGATGGTGTCGCCGTGGAACGTCGGCCGCTGGTGGGTGAGCGACTCGACCTCGAGGTTGGCGATGCACGAGCCGCTCACGTCGGGCACGCTCA